>JASFEQ010000070.1:0-14107 GCA_050124735.1 Desulfobacteraceae bacterium
CTGTCCCCAGAGCTTCAGCAGGGAGGTCTCCCATCCCTACTGTCTGGGTAGCTACCGAGATGAACCGACAATTTCTCGGACGGAACTTTCATCCGCTGGCACCTTGCGCCCTCGTGGCGCACCCAATATATTGTGGTCGGATTGATCAGTCCAAAATTAAACTATTCTTGTCAAAACATTGAATCTGACTGAATCAGGATTCATTGCAGTATTGTAACGCTAATCTAAGGTTTTTCGGCCTTTCAAAATTCCACAAAAATAGCAGAGACAGGGTATCTCGAGGCGTTTCAGCCACATACAACATGTGGACATTTCCTCCCAAAAGCGCTATCCTGTGAAACCTCAATGAATCTGGAGCCAAATTAATCCAAAAACATAACCCTAACCTTTCAGAGTAAGTTATGGGTATGTGTCACCAGAAGGTCACAAAAGTAAAGTTTCTTAGGGATTTATTTATTACCTCGGAGGCTTTTTTGTTCGGGGAGGTGATCCCGTGAGTGAGGAACAGGCCAAACGGAAGCTGGCGGCAATTCTCAGTGCGGATGCAAAAGATTACAGTCGCCTTATGGAAGACGATGAGGAGGCTACAGTCAGAACCATCAAGGCATACCGAGAACTAATGATAAGCCAAATACAGAATCAAAACGGGCGAGTTGTGGACGCAAAGGGAGATAATCTCCTGGCTGAGTTCTCAAGCGTTGTGGACGCGGTACGTTGTGCTGTGGAGATCCAAAGAGAACTCGGGAGACGAAATGCGGAACTACCGGAACATCGAAAAATGGAGTTCCGCATTGGTGTGAATCTCGGAGATGTCATCAAAGAGGGAGAAACCATTTACGGAGACGGCGTCAATATCGCAGCGCGGTTGGAAACCCTGGCTGAGCCCGGAGGGATCTGCATCTCCGGCACCGCCTATGATCACGTTGAAAACAAACTGGGGTTGGATTTTGAATATCTTGGAGAACAGGCAGTCAAAAACATCAGAAAACCAGTTCGACTATACCGCATAGTGAAGGAGAGCTCCGATTCAGATGTTGAAATGGACAAAGAACTGCCCTTACCCAAAAAGCCCTCGATAGCCGTATTGCCTTTTGTAAATATGAGCGGGGATCCCGAGCAGGAGTATTTCAGTGACGGCATTAGCGAGGATATCATTACTGCCCTCTCCCGGATCCCTGACATGTTTGTGATCGCCCGTAATTCGACCTTTACTTATAAGGGCAAACCAGTCAATGTGCGACAGATGGGTCGGGAATTGGGGGTGAGATACGTGCTAGAAGGCAGTGTCCGCAAGGCAGGGAAGCGGGTACGAATTACTGCTCAGCTCATTGATGCTACAACAGGACATCACCTGTGGGCTGAGCGTTACGATCGCTATTTAGAAGACGTATTTGCCATACAGGATGAAATAACATGGAAGATCTTGAAAGCCCTCGAATTGAAGCTCACGGGTCGAGAACAGACTCGGTTGTATGCTAGGGGCACTGAAAATATCGACGCATACTTGAAAATTTGGGAAGCACGGAGTCATTTAGAACGCTTTGATAAAGGGAGCAATCTGCTCTCACGCCAACTTTGTGAGGAAGTTATCGCCTTGGAGCCAAAGTGGGATTTGCCTTACTGCACCCTAGGATGGACCCACTGCTTGGACGTAGGGTTCCGATGGAGCGATTCTCCTGAAGAATCTGTTCAGAAGGCGTTTCAATTGGCACAAAAGGCCCTTTCTCTGAACGAATCGCCTATTGCCCATGCTTTATTGGCTTCTATATACACTATGGCAAGACAGCATGACAAAGCCATAGAGGAATCAGAAAAAAGCATTGCTCTCGACCCCAATTCAGCGGACGCCCATGCATGGTATGCATATGCTTTGATTTATGCTGGAGAACCGCGTAAAGCCATTTCGTTACTTGAGACCGCAATGCGGCTAAACCCTTTCCCTCCAAGCTGGTACTTTGGAACCCTAGGTGGCGCTTATCGTCTACTGGGCCATAACGAAGAAGCCATCCAGGCATACAAACAAGCCCTCTATAAAGAGCCAACAAATCTATTTGTACGCCTTGGGCTAGCGGTTGCTTATGCCACCTCAGGACTTAAAGAAGAAGCCCAAGCGCAAGCACAAGAAGTCCTGAGGATAGAACCTTCATTTTCCCTTGAGTATTTTGCTAAGACACTTCCATATAAGGATCACGCGGTGACAGAGGCTGTTGTTGATGCCCTCCACAAGGCGGGGCTGAAGTGAGATGAGGCTGTGCACTACATCTTGCGGTCGGTCTTTATAGTCCAAACGTGCAGATTTCTTGATAACCTTAACCTGCCAACCTAACGATTCCGTAGTAGGTTACAACTGCTATACTTGAAAATTTCGGCCTTTCAAAAGTCAACAAGCAAGATCCTTGAATCCTGAGGCATTTTGACTTCCTACAATATATAGACATTTCCAGCAAAATCCGTTATTTTTTGAATACCATGTGCATTGGGTCCAAATCACCCAAACAAGAAGGCATTACCATACCCTTTCCCCCAGCGGTATCATCATCTTACCAACAAGACCAGCTTTTCAGGAGGTTGATCATATGGGTTCATCAAGACATGGACGTACGATTGAGTTCATGCTGGCGGTCGCGCTTCTGCTAGCTGTGTTCGCTGCCTGCACCAGCATCCCCACGGTCTTTCCACCGCAAGGGATCACACTGTCACCAACGCCACTCTACGGGAAGTTCATCTGGCGTGATCTATTAACAGAACACCCGGCAGCGGCGAAACACTTCTACGCCGGCCTGTTCGGATGGCAGTATGAGGAGAAAACAGCCTTCGGTGAAGCCTACACGCTCATCAAGTCCGACGGCCAGTACATCGGGGGTATCGTGAAGGTGAAGCGGCCGCAGCCCGACAAGCCGGTCTCGCAGTGGCTTGGCTACGTCTCAGTGCCCGACTTGGATAGAGCGGTGGCGCGGACGAAGGCGGCAGGCGGTCGTCTGGTGGATGGGCCCACAGATATAGCGCAAGTGGGCCGCGGTGCAGTAATCATCGACCCTCAGGGCGCGCCGATCGGCTTCCTGCAGACTTCGTTCGGCGATCCGGCGGATACGGAGCAGCCGACGCTCAGCCATTTCCTATGGACAGAATATCTCGCCCGAGACCCTCAAGAGGCCGTATCGTTTTACAGCATCTTGCTCGGCTATGAGACCGTGGAGGAGAATGAAGGCGGTGAGCCTTATTACGTGCTCAAGAGGGGCCGAGCCCGCGCCGGCGTGCTACAAAATCCGGTGAAAAACGCGAAGCCTATTTGGCTCAGTTATGTCATGGTGGCCAATCCTGCTTCAGCGGCAGCCAAGGCCGCGCAACTGGGCGGGAGAGTGCTACTTGCGCCACGCAAGGACGTACGCAATGGCACACTGGCACTTATTGCCGATCCGACTGGAGCGGTGCTCGCGCTGCAGAAGTGGCCATTTTAAACCTAGGAGGAGATCATGCGAATCAGAAAAGCGATCAGGGTACTCATTCTTGCGGCGCTCTTGGCGACCGCATCGGTGACGGCGGGCTGTGACCCGAGCGTGGGCGTGGGCTTCAGCGTGGGCATTCCCACCTCCTGGGGTGGGGTCAGTATCGGTATGGGCAGTGGTGGCTGGTACGGCGGGCCGCACTGGTAGTCGGTGATAATGCAGGGAAAAGCCCAGAGAGCTTTCGATTATTATCCGTATGCGATCAAATAGCCAGAGTCCAGACTTGGCAAATAAATCTTCACTTTTAGGCGGGTCAATATTTTCAAGGTTTCTTGCCACACCCTTGAATCTGAGTGAATCACAATTCATTGCAGTATACATCTGCTAATCGCAAGTTTTTGGGGTTTTCAAGAGTCAACAAGTATAGCAGAATCATGCAATCGGGGGATTCTGCAGTATACTTATCGTAATCTTTGCTTTAGGTAGGTGCGCAAAACGATAGTTTAGCAGAAGAAATCGTAAAGCTGGAGCTGAGGAGTGGGCTGTCTAGACCCATGTGCACAAGGGCGAAAAACCCGCGCGGGCTCTCCGTCGCCTCCGTTGCGACGCAACTGGTGAGACATATGGGCTTAATACTTAAGATTTTAGATCAATTTACAATTCAGAAGCCGTATCCTAAACTTATACCATACACTTCTGCTGTTTCACCTTCGGTAAAGTCGAGGTTGAATTCAGGCGCAATGGTCCAGTTTCCGCCGATAGGAAACCTGTAGCCAATTCCAAGCCTCCAAATGAACTTTTCTGCGTCCTTTTTGGGTTTTACCCCTGCAGCGGCTATGAAACGGAAGCCTTTATATGGGTGTATGAACAGCGGAACCATGGCAATCCCCTCTCGGTAATCCTTGCCCACAAATTCCAAAAGAACGCCGATACCAACGTACTCAGTGAAACGGTACTCGTAATCCAGCCCTACAGTAAAATCGTCCTCACCCTCCTCATGGGTGTTTCCCATCATAAGCCCAAAGTGGTTACGATGATAGTGCGTTTCCTTATGCTCTGCATGCTCTTCATCGGCTGCTAGAGCCTGTAGCTCCATACTGAACACAAAGACCGCAATGAACAAAATGAATTCTGCTCGTTTAAGCATGTCTAAAATTCCATCAAGTAGGAAAGTTCATGAGCTTAATCGTGTGGGGTAAGTTCGGCTCCTTTGGGCGTGGTCTCCGACACCCGATGGGGGAACTTCTGAATCATGAACATGTGCTCCCGCAAGGCAATCTGTACCGGCGTCACCGCGAACAACCCAGGGTAGAGCTGTCCGAACTTCTCGCCAGGGTCACGCATGACGTTGTAGAAATCCATGCCCGGAAGTCCTCCATGCCCCTCCGTGATGTGGATCTTGAAGTCCTCGTAACGGATGGCACCGAGGACCCCGCCGCTGTAATGGAATATCATGTTACGCCGGCCGTGGTCTTCGCCAAGCAGAAGGAGCGCGGTCTGATCGATACCATCTGTGACGCGGTCATTGGGTATCTTGTCGAGTGCCCCAGCCAAGCGGGCGGCGGTCGTGAACAGATCGGTGATGTGTAGAACGTCAACCGGGTCCTGATTGGGCGCGATCATGCCTGGCCACCAAGCCATCGCTGGCACACGCACACCGCCCTCCAGGACATCGCCCTTGGCGCCACGCAGCCACGAATAGCCAGAGTTGGGGTAGAAGGCGTACATCGGCCCGTTATCGCTGATCCAGACGACGAGCGTGTTCTCGGCGATGCCTTCGGCCTTCAATGTCTCGAGCAGTTGGCGCACATGAGCGTTGTGCGCCGCCATTTCGGATGCCTGCGCATTGACCTTGTCCACATGCTTGTCGTTATGGTGTGCCTCAGATCCCTGAAGCTGCTGGGTGTAGGTCGCCCAGTAGATGAAGAAGGGCTTGTCGCCCTTTGCCTTGTCCTTGATGTAGGACGTAATCTGCTTTATGGACTCGGCCTCGAATGCTTCCTGTCGCTTTGTACCGAGGCTGCCGGCAATGCCCTCGACGGGCTTGCGACCCTGCCCCTTTCGGCCCACGAACGCGGCCTCTGACAGATCGATCCCCGTCCGCTTTTTGTATTCCTCCGCCCCGGGAAAGTCGTAAAACATCGCCTTGTTGGGGTTCGGCGCATCCTTGTACATGTCGAAAGAGCCGGGCCAGTTGTCAGGGGCACCGTTCCACATGCCGTAGTACGCATAGTCGTAGCCTTGGTTCTCCGGCGCGTGCTCGGGTAGGTCGCCCAGATGCCACTTGCCCCACATAGCTGTGTTGTAGCCGGCCGCAGAGAGCACTTCGGCCACCGTCACTTCATCGGCCGAAAGCCCTTCGGTCTGGCCTGGCCAGAGGACGCTCAGCAAACCGGTGCGTACCGGATGACGCCCGGTGTTGATAGCAATCCGTGATGGTGTACAGGACGGTTCTGCATAGGCGGACCAGAAGCGCATACCTTCAAACGCCATTTTGTCGAGCTCAGGTGTCGGTGTGCCACGATGTTTGCCGCCGCCCTGCCAGCCAAGTTCCCCCCAACCAACGTCGTCGGCCAAGATGTAGATGATGTTCGGTTTCTTCCCAAACCTTTTTTCGAGAGTAGCAAGTTTCTTGTCGATCTGCTTATCTTCCGCTGCCCATTTCTGTTGGTTTCTCTCATGTGCAGACAGATAAGATGCATCGGGCTGGATTGCTTGCGCGCTTATTGGCAACGCTATCATCAAGGCTGCCACCAATAAAATGACCTTCTTTTTCATTATTTCCTCCCTTCTGTTGTGTTTGGCTAATTCGGTGATTACTCAAATTCACAATTTATGAGCAACTTATCCCTTTGGGGTTTATATAAGAAATAGGGCTTTTATATAAATTTGGTCTCATAGCAGAGGGGTGGGTCACATCCAATAAGGTGAACTGTGTATTTTGGCATGAAAAACACTGTATTTTCCGGTGGGTCAGCGAAGGCTATCGGAGGAAAGCAGGGCAGAAATATAGTATTAAACTGCGATAAGAAAGAATTTCATTTACTCAGAAGTAAACATTTCTCACCACAAACAGAAAACTGGGGAAAGTGTAGATTATATTTGGAATCCTTGTAAATTTTGAGCATGTCGATTTTCAATGATACTTCCCATATTGTGGAATCCCCAGGTATTGCACAATACATTTGGTAGTCAAAACCTCCGCTTACATCGATCTTGCCGCTATCCAAAGCCTCAATTTCAGGGCTGCCTGACATGGTTTCGTAATTATTGGTATAGATGATTTTTTGTGATTATAATAAGAAGTAGTCTTGGCGAGGCCTCTTCTATGGATATTCTCATTGTCTCCATCATTCTACTATTTGCCCTTTCTCTGTTGATTACGGAAAAGATCCCCATTGATCTTACCGCCATTGGGATCATGGTTGCGCTCATTTTGACCGGGATTCTGCCACCCATGGAAGCGGTTGCGGGGTTCGCAAACCCCGCAGTCATCACCGTTGGCGCCATGTTTCTCATCAGCAGGGCCATGATCCGCACGGGAGCCGTGGGTTTCGTCGCTCAGAAGGTCATACAGGTCTCTCGCGGCAAGGCAAAACTTGCCATGCTCTTCACCCTGCTGATCGTCGGCGTAGCCTCCGCTTTCATTAACAATACCCCTGTGGTGGTCCTTTTCATTCCAATCATTCTAAATTTGAGCTGCGAATACGATCTAAGTCCCTCAAAATTCCTGATTCCCGTCTCATACGCTTCTATCCTTGCTGGGACCTGCACGCTGATCGGCACCTCCACCAATATCATTGTGGGCAACTTGAGCGACATGTATGGTTACGGCACCATCAGTATGTTTGAGCTTTCTTCCTTGGGCGTCCCTATCGCCATTTTGGGAATTGCCTTCCTCTTTTTTGCAGCGCCCCGTTTTATGCCAGGCCACGCAGCTCCCGTATGCGAACTGGAGGATCGTGCGGATAGAAGATATCTGGCCGAATTTGTTATCCCTCCGGACAGTGCACTCATTGGTGAAGATCCGGGACACGCCTTTTCTAAGAAATATCCCACCTTTGAAGTTTTCGAAATCGCACGCGACTATCATGTCTTTTATCCAGAAAGGGATCAGGTGGAAATCGCCCCGAATGATTTGCTTTTGGTCAAGGGTTCGCCCAATGACCTGATTGCAATCCTTCGTGACAAAGTCGTTGAATTGCCCCACTTGGCCAAAGACGTCAAATTTGCAGCTGAGGATAAAGAATCCCTTATTGTAGAACTGATTATTCCCCCCCAATCCTCACTATTGGGAGAGAAGCTCCTCGAGACCCATCTTCAAAAGGATCCTGACATTCATATCATTGCCGTAAAGCGGAGGAGTTTTCTTTACACGGAGCAGAGGATTCAGAATTTAAAATTGAGAGTGGGCGATATCATCCTGATTTGGTGTCCGGGAGAGAAGCTTGAAAGGATGCGAGGAGAAACAGACTTCATTATTGTGGAAGACGTGCACCACGAGATCGTTCACAAGAAGAAGGCGCCTTTCGCTATTCTTGTCTTTCTGGGATTGATCGTGGCTGCCAGCACAGGGTTGGCTGACATCATGGTGTGCGCCCTTGCTGCCGCCTTTTTGATGATTTTGACCGGATGCCTTCAACTTCGAGACGCTTATCGGTCTATACAAGGAAACGTGTTGGTTCTCATTGTGGGCGCCATTGCGTTGGGAACGGCCATGGAGAAAACGGGCGCTGCACATTATTATGCTGAAAGCTTCTTAGGCCTTTTTGGCGGGGCAAACCCAGGGGTTATTTTGGCCGGCATCATCCTGCTCACCAGTATCAGTACCCAGATATTAAGCAACAACGCGACAGCCGTTCTCCTTGTCCCCATTGCCATATCCACGGCGCTTTCCCTAGGGGTCGATCCAAAACCCTTTATTATCGCGGTCTGCTTTGGGGCCAGCGCCTGCTTTGCCACACCCATAGGCTATCAAACCAACCTCCTGGTATACGGACCGGGCGGCTACCGCTTTAGCGACTACCTCAAGCTTGGCATGCCCCTTAATCTTCTCGTCCTTGTCCTCGGTACCCTCTTCATTCCAGTGTTCTGGCCTTTTTGATCTGCGCCACCACACTTGAAAATGATTGCCATATCAATTGGTTATGAAGGCGGGCAGACCTTTTGAAAATCGCCTCTCATATTGTTAACTTTTTCACGAAATGTTTGACAATCCCATCCCCATTTGATTGAATACGCCGACATTTTAGCAATGCTGAAAGGAGGATATGGAAATGGCCGAAGAACAACTGGCATGCCCTTTGACCAAAGGTGAGAGAATATTGGTCGCCGTGGATGGGTCCATATACAGTGATATCGCCCTTGATCAAGCAATCAGCATGGCAACGGTTTGCGGTAGTCAGCTCTTTGCTATTCATGTGGTAGAGGCATACCCAAAACACCTGAAATCTGCACCCGCATTTGAGGAAGAAATCAGAAAGACGGGAGCGAAATTCCTCGAAAAGGTCAAGGCTAAGGCTGCCAAAAAAAACGTCTCCTGTGAAACCATTCTCCAGGTGGGTGGGCAGCCTCATGAATTCATTGTTAAGGAAGCCAAGAGAAAAGGTATCGATCTCATTGTCGTGGGAACCCATGGAAGGTCCGGGCTTAAGAAACTTTTTATGGGCAGTGTTGCCCAGAAAGTTATTGGCCTCGCACCATGCGCCGTGTTGGTAGTTCCCGCTTTTCCTTCATAGGGTTGGCCCCTAGTTAAACAGAGAAGTTCCCTACCCGTGGGGTCGGCTTCTGAATGGAAATGGGACTGCTGTGGAGGGGAACCAAGGAAAGCAGGTCCATTGTGAAAAATGATACTGAAAAGGGGAGATTGCCATGAATTTCTTTAGGGAGTGGGGGCAATTTATGATGATGGGGGCAAGGGCCCTTGCCAAATGGGAAGTGGACAATTCAAACACCATCCTCCGGGAACGCAAGCGTCTCATCATACTCGGTCTATTGATCGTGCCTGTTATTGTCGGGGGCATTGCCTTTGCTGATCAGGTTGGCGAGGCTATGCCGGAATTCCTGGGCGGCAAGAAGGCCTATAGCCCCGCCTATTACGGGACTTTTATCTTTATTGTGTCCATTGCCATAGGCATGGGTGCTGGCCTGATCACCGGCTGTATCGGAGCGGGTGGCGGATTTGTCATCGCCCCTGCCTTGATGAGCGCGGGCATTAAAGGGATTTTGGCCGTGGGAACGGACCTTTTTCACATCTTTGCCAAGGCCATCATGGGGAGCGTGATCCACAGGAAGTTGGGAAACGTCTCTGTGCCTTTGGCTGTGGTTTTCTTGATTGGGGCCATCATAGGGGCGACAACGGGCGGAATCATCAACCGTTTCTTCTACGAGATCAACCCTGTCCTGAGTGATGCCTTTATTACGACAATCTACGCCCTCATGCTAGGATTTTTAGGGGCTTACGCCATGATCGACTTTCTCAGGGCGAGGAGGGCTGGACGTGCAACGGCCCCCCATGGAGAAGCAGAAGAAGGGGTCCATGGGGGCAAAGTAGAGGGCGCTGAAATGGGCAATCTGCCGAAGAGGCTCCAGGCCATGAAGCTGCCTCCTATGGTCAAATTCGATTATGAGTTTACGCCTGGGGGTCGGGGTATTTCTTGGTTATTCTTGGTACTCAGTGGCGCTCTCGTAGGACTGGCAGCGGGCATCATGGGGGTCGGTGGGGGCTTCCTAACCTTTCCCATCTTCGTCTATGTGCTCGGTGTCTCTTCCATGACCACCGTGGGAACAGATATTTTTCAGATCGTATTCACGGCCGGCTACGCTGCCATCAGTCAATATGCTATCTATGGCTTTATCTTCTATACCTTGGCCATGGGCATGCTCCTAGGATCCCTGCTCGGCATCCAGATCGGCGCCATGGTCACAAAAGTGGTGAAAGGGATCACAATCCGTGGCTTCTACGCCATGGCTGTGCTGGCTGGTTTTGTGAACCGAATCTTTGCTCTGCCGGGCAAGCTGGCAGAGATGGAAGTCATTCCCTTATCAAAACAGACGGGTGCCATTTTGGATTCCATCGGGGTCTGGGCCTTTTTCATTGTGATCGCCGGATTTGGGGTGTGGGTGATCGGTACATTCCTAGCAAACCTTCGCGTCCTCAAGGGAGAGGAGGTGCGAACATGATTGCAAGCAAGAAAGAATTCTTTGGGGGTGTTGGATTGATGATCGGGTTTGTGATTGTTCTCATCATCTTCTTTTCACCCGTTTTTGGGGGCAAAAACGGTCTGGACTATCTAGACAACCTGTACAACTCCATTTCAAAGGGATCTGCCTATTATATTCCCAAGGTGAAAGAGGCGTGCGAACCATTTAAGGGAAATTCTGTAAATGTGACCCTGGCCATGGCAGACAAGTCACACGCAGAAAACACGGCCAAACTTTTTAAGGCTTCTGGTGCGGAGGTTCTGATTACGGGGGCAACGCTCAAGGTCGTGGGTGATTTGGGAATGATCCTTGAAAATTGCCTTGCCGATGCAGACGCCATGTATATCAATGACGGGGCAAAGATCTCCGGTAAATATGGCTACGACGAAAAACGGGCCATGTTCAACTGGTGGAAGGCCTTCAACGAGATGGAAAAGGGCCTTAAAAGGCAGAAAAAATTCAAAGAGGCCAAGGTTGTGGCCCTGGTTGTGAAGAAGGCTGTGGAGTCATCCTATAATTACTATAAAATAGAGCCCCAAAAGATCACTGATCGTTGGGGCATTGTGATAATCTCTCTGCTCTTTTATGTGATTTACACATTGTGGTACGGCTTTGCCATCATGTTCATGTTTGAAGGATGGGGCATGAAACTGGAACATTGATAAGACTTAAGACCTAATGAAACGGCAGGGGCACGTCAGCGCTCCTGCCGTTTCCTGTTATGCTTAACGTCGCCTTTACTGGGGCTTTTCCTTTTCTAACCTCTTTTTCAACTCCAAGTTCTCTCTTCTTACACTCGCCAGCTCTAAGACTCTTCTAATGGTAAACAGAATACTATCCTTTCTGAAAGGCTTGGTAATGAATTCGGCAACACCCTTTCTCAGGGCTTCGTCCGATGTTTCCATTGAACCATAGGCCGTGATTATGATGACTGGCACATCAGGCTTTAATTCTTTAAATTCATCAAAAATATCCATTCCATCCAGGCCGGGCATCTTCAGGTCAGTGATGACCAAATCATAGTCCTCTTCACTGAACAGTTTTATACCCTCGGTCGGGCTGTTGGTGGTTTCCACACCATAGTCCGTATTGTCTTCGATGATCATCCTTAATAGCATCAACATATCCACTTCGTCATCAATGATTAAAATCCTTTGTGTCATAATTCTCTCCTCTGGATATCTCTATAGAATGCTCATCTAGTCTTTTCCCCATCGGCAACGGGGAGTACTATAGTGAAGGTGGTGCCGGGCTCATTGCCTTCCTTATCGGTTTGGCTTTTTACCCATATGTCGCCCCCAAACTTCTTCACGATCCCATAGCTCACGGAAAGGCCCAACCCTGTTCCCTCTCCCACCTTCTTGGTGGTAAAAAACGGCTCAAAAATCTTATCCATATTCTCCGGAGGTATGCCCTGTCCCGTATCTTTAAAGCTCACCATCACTTTATCGTTAGACCTGTGTGCTGAGATGTTGAGAATGCCTCCTTCCTCCATGGCTGCTGCCGCGTTATTGATAATATTCATAAATACCTGTTCAATCTGCTGTCCATCTCCCCTCACTTTGGGCAGGTCTTCTTCTATGTCCGTCCTGAGGTCTATCTTCTTGGTCACCATGGTGTTCATGACCACATTGACCACATTTTGAAGATCGCTAACCACATCCGTCTCTGTGGTGGTCCTTTCCGGAATCCTGGCAAAAGTGAGGAGATTTTCAATGATCCTTTGGCAGTTGTTCGCCTGTCTATCAATCGTCTTGAGAATCTCATATTCTTTGGAGCCTTCAGGAGATTTTTCCATCAGCATTTCTGTAAAACCGAGAATGATTGCGATGGGATTATTCATTTCATGTGCCACACCCGCTGAAAGAGACCCTAGAGATGCCAATTTCTCCGTATGAAAGAGTTGCTCCTCCATAGTCTTGTGCTCCGTGATGTCTCTGGAGATGACAAGTACCTGGTTTATTTTGTTTCCACCCGCCAGAACGGGCCTGTATTTTGTGTCAAGCCAGTACTCTCTATCTCCTATCTTTACCCGTTCCTCGTGACCAACTGTCACATGTGTTTTAAAGACTCTTTCTACGATGGCGCCGATATGTTCGGGATTTCTATATTCTATGATGTGCGTGATGTTTGTTCCTATTACTTCGTCAGCTTCCTTTCCAGTGAGGCGCTTGTAGTATTGGTTGACGGACAGGATTTTGCAGTCTTTATCTAGGGTATAGATCATGTCATCAGCCGACTCGATGAGCGAGCGGTATCTGGCCTCTGAGCGTCTTAGTCTCTGCGCATAACTCTCCAGATCGCTCGTCTTCTCCTCCACCATATGTTCAAGGGTTCTCATCCAAAACCTTCCAAGTATGATAAAAACCACCAACACAATGACCACTGCGGCGATGAACACACCCTGTATCATAGACTGCCTTATGTATACACTGTGCACGGCATCTTCCACCTCACTGATGGGGGCCACCACGGCAACTGACCATATCCGCTTTGTATTGGCCGCTCCAATGTGCACCGGTGCATAGGCGATCAATTTTTCCATTTTTCCAACCCGACCCCGATGCCACCCTGAAATGTACCAGGACGTCCCCTCCTCACCCTGTAACATCTTTGTCTTTTGAATGCGCTTTATCTTGGCGAAAGATATGTGTGGGTCTTTGGATTTCCTTACCTCAAAGGCATTTTGGCCGATAAATTCCTTTTCCAAGTGGTAAAGGAAGTTCCCTTTCTCATCAATAACCCATGCATATCCTGTCTTTCCTGATCTAATAGGGCCCACGACTCTCTCTGCAAGGAGCCCCGTGTCCACCACAAACACCAGCACGCCGGAGAATTTCTGGGTGGGCCTGGGATGGGCTTCATCCGTGGAAATCTGATAAACTGGCATGGCCATAATCTTGATGAAGCCAGGCTCGGAGTCTTCAACAATCCCTCTCCTCACATCACTTATGTAAATCTTGCTTTTGTTTTCCGGTCTCTGGCACCAGGCAAAATAGGCTTCCTGCCCATAAGAGCCCTTTTCCACAAACACCCCATTGGTATAATTTGTCAAATAGGCTTTGCTCCCGTCAGCATTGATAAGCATAACCTGAATCACACCATAGTCCTTTACCGTTGAAAAGGAGATCCTCATCCGGTTTGCCCAGGATACCGCCTCTATATACTGTATGGAGGGTGAGAGGCTCAGGGTCGTCAGTTCTCGCTTGAGGATCTTGAAATCCTCTGTGAGTACGCCGGCTGCGTGCCTGGCCATTTCAAGCTGTTGGGAGTTAAAGTCCTCTCTAATAATCCTTTTCATGTCGCGGGCTGAGATCGCGCTGAGATAAAAGGCGCTTGCCAGCAGAATAAAGATGATTATGCTTATGACCCGCAGGCCCCTCTTGCTCGCAAAAAATTCGTAATACTTCTTCAAGGGCTATCTCCCGAACTTATGAAGTGCCTAAATTGATAAGGTG
>JASFEQ010000071.1:0-14022 GCA_050124735.1 Desulfobacteraceae bacterium
ATCTCCACCTTTTTGTCCCCTCTCATCCCAGGTTCAAATAACCAATTCCTGATCGACTTCATGGCCGCCTTGTCAAGGACAGAATGCCCGCAAGACCGGATTATCCGGTAGTCCGCCACCTTACCTTCCGGGTTCACAAGGACCTCAAGGACAACCGTGCCTTCATAGCCCTTTCGTCTCGCTATTCTGGGGTACCTGGGAGGTGGATTTTCTCGATAAAGGGGAACGGCCTCCCTTATGCCTGACGGAGACGGCTCTGGGGTCATATCTGCCTCAGAAGGTAAAGCGGCCACCTGAATGGGCTCTTCTGCGGGTTCTGGAGGTAAGGCCGACTCCATATTATCCATCTCAAAGGCCTCGTAATCAGCCAGGGGTTCATTTAATGGTTGAGATACCTGCTCGGGTGCTATCTCTGGTTGAGGCTTCTTTTCGATGGGTACGGGCGTGGGCTTTTTCCGTGGTTTCGGTGTTTGGGTTTGCTTAGGTTTTTTGACTTTTTGGGGGGGTTCAGGTTTGGGCTGTTCCTTTTTCTCTTTTTTCGGTGTGGGGACCTGTACCTTCTGGACAATTTCAGCGCTTTTCTTGGGCAAGGTGAGTTTCTTTTCCGGTTGCTTATAAGTGAGTGCAAGGGCGATGGGGCCTGTGGGCAACGGGTAGGAGATACTTTTTTTCATCCACTCCCCTTCCATACTGAAAAGGAGTCCGTGTAGGCCCATGGCCACTATTCCTGCAAATAGCAGACGTTTCACACCTACTTCTCCATCTCTGCCTGAAGCGAAATTCGGTTTAGCCCGGCCAACCTGATCTGATCCAGAACGCGAAAGAGCTCCTGGTAAGGAACGGCCTTATCGGCAAACAGCAATACACCCGTTTCTTTCCTATTGCTGGCCGCTTGCCGTAGAGCCTCCTTCAAATCTTTGAGGGTTATGCGTTCTTTATCCAAGAAGATACTTCCATCTGCCCTTACTGTTACCGAAAGAATGAGGTGCTTGTCAATCTTGGCCGTGGATGAGGTGGGCAGTATCACAGGCAATCCGCGATGGACGGCCATGGAGAGCATGGCATAGATGAAGAAGACGAGCAGCAGAAAAACAATATCAATGAGCGGGAGCATTTCGATGCGGGACTTTCTTCGCCCTGGCAAAGCCACTTTCATCCTGCTTCCCCTCCTTCCTCAATGGATACCTGGACAAGCTTTTCATAGACGATCTCCAGACTGGTCGCATACTTTTCTATGGCAAGGGCAGCACCTTCCGCCCTGGAGTTAAAATAGTTGAAAGGGAACACGGATAGGATGGCAATACCAAGCCCCGAGGCCGTGGTGATGAGGGCCTGGGCGATGCCTGCTGTGACGGCCTGAGGATGCTCGATGCCGGTGGAACCCAGGATTTCAAAGGAGGTGATAATGCCGAGCACCGTTCCAAAAATGCCCAAGAGTGGTGCCACTGTAATCATCGTGTCCAGCACGCCGAGATGACGGCGCATTCTTTTGATCTCATCACCTGCTGCCGTTTCCATTGCCTTGGTCATGGAGAACTCTTTGTGGACAATGCCGTTCACCAGAATCCGTATGATGTAGTCTCTTGATCCGGCCACCTTTTCCTTGACCGTATCCCAATCCCCTTTGCGACACAACTCCAAGACCTGGTCCACAAGCGGTTGATTTCGTCGCATATCCTCCCTTATCCAGAAAAAGGCCCGTTCAATGATAACGGTCAACGCGATGATGGAACAGCCCAGAAGGGGGTACATGACAGGACCACCCTTTAAGAAGACATCGATCATTATAAAATAACCTCGCTTCGTTCGGTGATTTTATTCAACGCGACTTGGTCGGCCCTACTTGTTATTCGAAGGACTCAGCTTTTTTCCTATAACTTTAGGCACTTTAGACACTTTAGCTTGCCCGCCATAGCCATTTCTGAGCAACTCTTTCAGGTCATTCATCTCGAATTACTTGGCCATGCTCCAGTATTCTAGGCGAACAGGCGGCGGCGGGGCACTTTAGTTCACTTATTCATTATGGCGGCAAACTTACCCTGGGCCTACCCGTGGCTGGGTTTTTGTCCACCAATACCGGACAGTCATACACGGCCTCTATATTAGCAGCCGTGATGACCTCGTCCGGCTCCCCCATTTCATAGATAGATCCATTCTTCAACATGATGACTCGACGGCAATACTGGGACGTAAGATCAATATCATGCGATACCACAACCACACTTAGCCCCTTCTCCAGGCTTAAAGAAGAGATCAGCTGAAAGATCTCTCTCTTGAATTTCAGATCCAGAAAAGAGGTGGGCTCGTCAAGCAAAATCACCCTGGGCTCCTGAGCCAATGCCCTGGCAATGAGCACTCTCTGCTTTTCTCCTGCCGAGAGTTCGTGAATAGAGCGTTCCGCAAATTCCAGTGTGTGGGTCGCGTTCAAGGCATCCATGGCTACTTCCATGTCCCTTTTCCCTTCAAACTGCAATCTCTTGAGGTGAGGGAAACGGCCCATGAGCACCACTTCCAGGGTGGAAAAGGAAAACCTGAAGTGACTCTCCTGGGCCACCATGGCCACCTCCCTTGCGAGATGGCTCCTCCCAAAAGCGGCAAAGGGACTATCTTCAATGAGAATTTCCCCCTCTTGAGGTACGAGTATCCCGTCCATGACTTTGAGAAGCGTACTCTTGCCTGAACCGTTGGGACCCAGTATGCCTAGGATTTCACCTTCATGGACCTGGAGATCAATACCCCCAATGGCCTGTATCTGCCCGTATCTGTACCCCACATTCTTGAGGGTCAGGATCGGCTCCATTGGCTCCCTTTCTTTCTGAGTAGGTAGATGAAAAAAGGTGCGCCCATAAAGGCGGTGATCACCCCAACCGGCAATTCACTTGGGGAGATGATGGTCCTGGCCAGGGTATCGGCGGCGATTAAGAAAGAGGCACCACCAAGAGATGCGACCGGGATCAGGAGTCGATGATCAGAGCCAAAGGCCATTCTCCCCAGATGGGGGATTATGAGGCCTATGAAGCCTATGAGGCCTGAGAAGGCGACCACAAGTCCCATGACCAGGGAGACCACAAGAAAGCAGACCTTCTTTGCCCTATCAACCTCCACACCCAGCTGGAGTGCCGTCTCCTCCCCTGCAGTTATCAGGTTAAAGTGTCTGGCGAAGCTGTAAAGGATAATCGATGCAACGACCAGGATCGGGGCGATGAACGCGAGGTGGGTATAGCGGCTCTGGGACAGATCACCGTACAACCAGAATAGCATGGAGTGGAGCCTGGCATCGGCGATGATGGCAATAAAGAACATGATGATAGCGGTGAAAAAGGCGTTAATGATTACCCCTGTCAGCAAAATGGTGGACGATTCCATGCCCATCTTCCTGGCCCCCAGGGTCATGAGCAAGTAGATGGTCAGCAGGGCCCCTGCAAATGACATCACAGGCACACCAAAGCTGAACCCTAGACCAAAGACAATGGCGAGTACGGCGCCAAAGGCGGAACCGCTTGAGACGCCCAGAATAAAAGGATCTGCCAGGGGGTTGCGCAACAGGGCCTGAAAGACCACACCCCCCAAGGAGAGGGCAAACCCCACAAGGCCTGCAAGGATAACCCTGGGAAGCCTGATTTTGAGGAGAATTAGGCGAGCGGGGTCATCCGTCTCTAGACTGCCGGTAAAAAGTCCGATCACCTGGCCCGGCGAGACCTGGGCGGTGCCGAGCATCAGGGAGATGGCGGCAACCAGCAAGAGCACGAGGCACATAATGAGGGAGAGGGTTACCACCTTACCGGGCGTCAAGGGCCTTTTTATCGTTGTTTCCATGCTGTACACAGAGTCATTCGTTATTTGTCATTTGCCAATGACCAATGACAATCTACTCCCATTTCACTTCAGGATGGATGAACCTGGCCATTGCCTCAAGACCTTCAATGATTCGTGGTGAGGGGCGGTCTATGAGGTCTGAATCAATCAAGTGGACCCGCCCGTCTTTCACGGCAGGTATGGATGTCCATTTTAACCACTCCAACCGGGCTGCCTCGAATCTCCCCCCTCTTTCCATGGAGGAGATGATGATGACGTCAGGCTTCTTTCTGATCACCTCCTCCAGGCTAATCCTGGGATAGGTAATCGGTTCATTCTCTGTCATGTTCCGGCCACCGGCCAATTGGATGAGGTCATGGAGAAAGGTGTCCTTGTTAATGGTCATAATCGGTCTAAGGTTTATCTGCAAAAAGACCAGCGGTTTTCTCTTGGATTTTGTGTGATCGATGATGTGGTCAACCCTTTGAGAGAGTTGCGCGGATAGGGCATTCGCCTTTTTGGGAACGCCGCACAATCGACCCACGATAGCAACGGTATCTATGGCCTGGCGTATGTTTCGAGGATTAACGATAAAAACCGGGATGCCCGCCTGCTCCAAGAGATCCACAACGCCTGGTTGGTTTCCGTCGGCCGTGCCGATGACCAGGTCAGGAGAAAGGCTTATGATCTTTTCCACATTCAGATCGATGTAGCTTCCCACTGTTGGTTTAAGGGTCGCTTCCTGCGGATAGTAGCTGAATTTAGTCACCCCAACCACCCGGCCCCCGAGGCCCAGGAAGTAGAGAATCTCGGTGATGCTTGGAGCAAGGGTAACGATCCTTTGTGGTTCTCTCTTCAGAGTGACTTCTCTTCCCAGGGTATCTTTAAAGGTAACGCATAGGGGAGCGCTCACCCACCCAAAGATAATGACCACAGATAAGAAAGAGATTATAAATTTCAAACGCATTTTGGCAGAGGAAAAATCTTGATTCATTTTTTGTCAGCGAGTCACCACGCTTATAAATATTCTTTGGCTCAAAATGTCCCAAAATCCACTCCGGATCCCCTTTAAGAAAGGGGGACAAAGAGGGATTTAAGGGGTACCATTTCTTTCTATAATTATAATTGGTAAAAGCAAATTGCAACCATAGCACCGTATTTGTGGCATTCCAGCGGCCAAAGAGGCTGGGCTATTTGCTTGAAACCCAGCATATTCTCAATAGTCATACCTGACCCCAATGAGAAAGTTTATCTCTGGCGATGGAAAGAATGCAGGCTCTTCGGGAAATGAAGCGACAACGCCATATGCCGCATATTCCTCATCGAATAGATTGTTCACGTCCAGGAAGGCGGTTATTTTTTTCCAGTTGTACTTGAGTTTCGCATTGACGACCACATAATCATCCTGTTTTGGCCACTCATTTTCAAAGTCGCTTTCCAGATATCTGGAGCCCACATAGATGCCGTTCAGAGCAAAAGTGACACGTTCTATGGGAAACCAAACGGCATCAAACGTGGCCTGGTGTTTGGGAACGGCTGGCACTTGGTTCCCTGAGTTGGCCCCGCCTCTTATTTTCGTGTCCCTGTAAGTGTAGGTCCCCCTTAAGCTAACGTTTTTGTAATCGAAACCCATCAGTATCTCAACACCATCTCGCCGGGTTTCCGCATCCAGATTCTCATTTGCAAAAGTACTGGAATTGTAAAAGATCTCATTCTTGGTATCGAGCCGAAAGAAATTCACGTTTCCGTAGAGGCCTTTGGTGAAGGTGTGCCGGATACCCAGCTCGAAATTGTCTGAGGTCTGAGGCAGCAGATCCGTATTGATGGTGTTTGTAAAATAGCTGAAAATTTCGTCTATAAGTGGATAGCGGAAACTTTCTGAAAAACTGAAATAGGCAAAGGAATCTTTATAAAAGTTGTAATTGATGCCCGCTGTGAAAGGATTCTCATCATAATCTTTTTTGTCTGGGGTACCGGGGATGGTGGGGAAAAATTTGTACTCCACCTTATCGTAACGCAGCCCGGCAGATAATGAGAGGGCCTTCAATGGGTAGAATTCATCATGAATATAGAAAGCGTAGTTTTTCTTTTCCAGTTCAAATTCACCGATGTCGAGGGTACCAAAGAAAAGGGTTTCGTTAAATATGTCCTCATCAGCATTGTAATAATCAAAGCCGAACGTGAGGTTATTGTCAAACCTGGAAATGGGCTCTTTAATCACAAACTGAGGGGAAGCGGTCACTGATTTAATCTCAGTGTTTCCCTCAAATTCTCCCCCCACAAAGGTGGCAAATTGTGATGTGTCTCTTTTTCTATACGAAAGGGGTGTTTTGAAGAGGCTGTTCTGAAAAAAGAATAGCTCAGGATTGAGCTGGATATAGTTGTCTTCCGTATTGGCGAAGTTATCTGGGTACACGGTGCTTGTTGGGGGGATACCCGCTAGCAATTCGCTCAGCCTCAACGCACCCGGGAGTCCCGCGTCATCCTTATGGTAGCCGCCGCTCAGACTTACTTTCGCTCTCTCCCCGAATAGGTACCCCAGGTTCAGGCCCAGGTCGTCAGACTTTATCTGGCTGTTTTCCCGGTAACCGTCTGTATCATAAAGCTTGCCGGAGACGGCATAGAATAAATTCTTATGCGTTCCGCTCACATAGGCATTGGTTGTAATCGTATCCCAACTGCCTCCTGCCCCTAACAGGCCAGCTTTGAATTCATCCCCTTCCTTGGTAATAATATTGATAACAGCGCTGGTGGCATTATCGCCGTAAAGGACGCTTCCCCTGCTGCCCCTGATGATTTCAATCCTCTCCACTCTATCCAACGGGATCATCCACCAGTCCGTTGCACTCAGATCCGGATTATTGATTCGCCTCCCATCCACAAGGGCCAGGGTGTTTGCCGAAGCCGTTTCGCCAAAACCGGCCCTGTCAACCCTGTACGCGCGGCGGTTGCCCGCAATATCTACCACATAGATACCCGCTTCCCTCCTCAAGATGCTCGGAATGTCCTGCGCGGTGGAATTGGCAATGTCTTCTTCTGTGATGACAGAGACACTTGCAGGCACGGTCACTGTTTCTTCTTCATAGCGTGTCGCTGTGACTACCACCTCTTTCATCATCACGGGTTCCGGTTCTTCTGTTTTTGTGGCGGTCTCATCCGCCGCCTCAGAGAAACCTGATAAAATAAATAGACCCAGGACCAAAAACACGAGGAAATGTAGTGCCTTCATCTCTACCTCCTTAATCGAAAAAATAGTGAGAGGCTGGGTCCAGGCCCTTAAAATAAAAATCCCGGACCGATTTCGACTCGATCCGGGGATTTCCCTTTTTTATCCTCAAGATCTGTAAGGCAACCTCTGTCCGCGGAGGTAAATCACCTTCTGTTCAGGCAGGTCTTCTGACTCCCAGATCATCCTACTTACCGCGCCTTCCCAGACTGGATATGCGCTGCATATCCAGAGTTATAAGTTATCCGTTATAAGTTAATGGTCGGATAACCAACAGCTGTTTTGTTCCAGTGGCGTTATGCGGTGTTCGTCCCCGGTTACAGCGGCGGGCCCGTCCCCGATTCTACGGGGTTCCCTATTAGGCTCATAGCGAGCACCTGAACTCTATTTAGTTTCTTTATGGAAGAATCAAGACAAAGTCAAGAAAAAATTGGAGGTGACGCACATGCAACAAGAAAGAGGCAGGCCTCCTCAACTTCGGCCATGGCCCCCAACATGTCTCCCGTAATGCAACCCAGCCTCCTCTTGAAATAAAGAAGAATGAGCGCGATCACAAGAATGAACAGACCGTTGAGCCAGATGGCAGGATATCCAAGCCATGGGGAAATTAATACGGGCAGGAGAATGGAGGTTAACCCAAACATAGAGGGTTTGCGAGAGAAGAAATCGGTGCCCACCCCGCCTTCCGGTCTGCCATAGCTCAGGAACTTGATCCCAAACATCATGGCCCCTCTAGAGTAAGCAGGTATGATGAGAAGATATAAGCCCCGATGTTCCCCCACACCCTGGAGACTCATCCATTTGATGGCCAGGACAAAGAGAATGGCCAACAGCCCCATGGCTCCAATTCGGCTGTCCCTCATAATAGCCAAAGCCCGCTCTGGCGATTTATGGCTGAAAAGGCCATCTGCTGTATCCCCCAATCCGTCCAGGTGGAGTCCCCCAGATAAAATCGCAAGAAGCAGGATATCGAGTAAGGATGCAACGCCCGAGGGCCAGAGCATTAAGAACAGACGATCGGCAAAAAGGAGTATTAGCCCGATGGCTAGGCCCACAATGGGAAAACAGGGTGTTATTTTTGAGGCGTCAAGTTCTTGGGGTTTGCCAAGGGGCAGGATAGTCAGAAATTGGAAGGCTGAAATGATGTGCTTCATATTTTCCCGCTGACGCCAGCCTGTTCAAAGGTCAATACTTCTTTGATGACACGTGCTGCGGCTTCGATAATATGCATGGCCAACGCAGCGCCGGTACCTTCCCCCAAACGCATTCCCAGATTGATGATAGGCGTGAGTCCCATATGGTCAAGCATGATCTTATGACCCGGTTCTTCCGACTGATGACCCGCAAAAAGGTAGTCGGTGACCGTTGGGCAGAGGCCATGGGCGATAAGTGCTCCTGCTCCTGAGATAAAGCCATCGATGACGACAGGCTTTTTAGAGAGGGCGCCTGCAAGAACGGCGCCAGCAATAGCCCCCATTTCAAAGCCCCCTACCTTTGAAAGGACATCGAGAGGATCATCCGGTTTCGGATCGTTTACCTCTATCCCCCTTTTTATCATCTCAGATTTCCTCTGAAGGCCTTCATCATCAACCCCTGCGCCTCGACCCGTCATTTTTTCCACTGGCTGTCCCGTGATGACCGCACCAATGGCGCTGGATGGTGAGGTGTTACCGATTCCCATATCACCCGTGCCAAGGAGGTCCACGCCTCTGTCAAAAAGCCCTTTTGCAGCCTCAAAGCCCTTTAGAATGGCAGACTCTGCTTCACCTCTGGTCATGGCAGGTCCCTTGGTGAAATCATGGGTTCCTTGGGCCACCTTACTAACGATCAAGCGGCCTTCTTCAGAGTCTTGAGGCGGTATATCAGGTATGATGCCCACGTCCATGACGAGAACGCTGGCCCCCAGTTGACGGGATAGGACATTGATCCCCGCTCCCCCCCGTAGGAAGGTTTTCACCATCTCTCCGGTGACGTCCTGCGGATAAGCGCTCACACCCGATGCCGTGATCCCATGGTCACCGGCCATGACCAGGAAGGCCTTTTTTTTCACCGAAGGGGTTAATGTTCTATTAATCCCGCAAAGCCGTTCTCCAATGCTGTGAAGTTCTCCCAATGCCCTTAGGGGCATCACCAGCTGGCTTGTACGCTCTCTCGCCTTTTCTATGCACGTCTGGTCTATCCCTTCAATTCCTGAAATGATTTCCGATAGGTTCATGGTCTATTTATCCCCTGATTTATGCACCCGCATGGCGGTCGCGTGCCTGCCCGCCATTGATGTCGCGCAGGCGAGGCAGGCGGGTAAAACGCGACCCTACCGTAAGTTACCTTTAATAATCTGCGGCAAACCTGCAATTGTCCATACGACAACATCTGCGCAGGCGGCCAGCCGCTGATTCACCGTACCCATGATGTCACGAAACTGCCTGGCTATGTCATTAACGGGAACGATCCCATAACCCACCTCGTTGGACACGATGATCACGGATTGTGGAATCTTCTGGATGGCTTCTATAAAGGCCTCTGTTCTGGAAAAGATCTGGCTCTCTTGTTCGCCTGCCATGATGATATTGCTGAGCCAGAGGGTCATACAATCGAGGAGTATGACCTCGTAGTTGGTCTTGACAGAGGCCACCGCTTTGGCAATTTCTGTCTGTTCTTCCATGGCCGCCCATTCAGGACCTCGAGCCTCCTGATGGGCTTTGATTCTCTTTTTCATTTCATCGTCGAGGGCCGGGGCGGTCGCCAAGAAGATTTTGTTCTTGAAATGCTTGTTTGCATAGTCGAGGGCAAAGCGGCTTTTTCCACTTCGACAGCCACCGGTTACAAAAATGATCTGTTTCACAGTAAGTCCTTTGTGTTTTCTGTCATCTTAAGAAAAACCCCGAACCGATTCTTGATCCGATCCGGGGACGTCCCTAATGGGCTTAGGGAAATCACCTGAAGGAATTGGTTTTTGGTAAAGAAAGATCGGATTGAAGTCAAGAGAAAAGGTCACTGGGAACAGCCTTTTAGAACTTCATGCCTGGCCATCTATCCATAGGGTCGGTGGAGCGGACAATGTGCATCCCTGCATCAGCGAATCTTTGGAAGGCCTCGTTAGCTGGGTCGGTATAATCTATGACTTTGGGGATGACGACTGGAGATGTGCAATCTTCCAATAGATACACTTTCTCGGCCAACCTCATATCTTGACTGCGAATGTCTTCCAACAGGTCGTCAATGGTCCAGGCGACACAGTGGCTTTTGGCCTGGCCTGCGATCAGTACGGCGTCAAATTGTAAGAGCTGTTGGATGAACGTGGTGTTCTTTTCGGCAATGGGTTTTCCGTCCGGGCCCGCGATCACCTCCGGGCCAAGGACGGAATAGTGTTCGGTAAGGGGATTGTCCCCTTTAATTTGAAAATTTGGTTGCCACTGCCGCGCTATGCTGTGGAAGAAGATGGCTTCTTCAAAGGAGGAAACTAGGGCGTGGCCAATACCACCCAACATGGCATGATACGGCCAAATCGTTAGATCGTATTTGCCGCCCTCACGTAATGTTTTTGTGTAATGAAGGAGATGCCGCTGCGCATAGTCCCCATCAATCTGGAGACTGTGGCATAGCTTAGGATTGAGCTTCCACAGACCTTTGATTATTTCTTCCTCCGAAACAAGAGTGAAGGGTGGTGGATGCTCTCCTTTGTCATTGACCAAGAAGATGGCGTGGAAGATTTGAATCGCCTGATGTGTATCCATGGTGGGGGCAATTTGGGTGAGCACATCAAGATTGCGGTAAATAAACTCACAGAGTCTTTTATTGTCATCGATGGCCCCGGTCCCTGACCGCCCGCCGACAAATAACTCGAAATCAGGGATACAAAAGGTGTTTTGAACGTCTACCGCCACCAGACAGATACTGAATTTATCATCGACGGCTGGCGGTATACGATGCTTTACCGCCCAATTTTCAGCTTTCTCGGCCCGATCTTGATAAGGGACTTTCCAGACATTCCCCACCTGATTCGGGTCGAAATGGGGTGGAATAGGTAATTCACGGTGTGCCATATCGGATGAGTTCGATCTTTCTTAGGATGGAAGATTGACCGCTTGTTGCCCCTACACTCTATTTATTCGCCTTCACGAAAATCGTCGCAGGGTTCATCCTCTTCGTCTGCCCTAGAATGCTCTGCGCTGGGGGCCGTGGTGCAAAAGGGGAGTTCTTCATCCTTTTTCTTTTTCTTCTCCACCAGCTCTTCTTCTTTTTTCTCTTCTTTTTCTTCCATAAGAACGTTCTCCTTTTAATTCTGGGGTAACATATTAGGCCTCAGCCCACGTAGAGCGGGCTACAGCACCCGCTCTTCTTAGTCGCCGCTGTGGGCGATCTTACAATTAAGAGAAATGT
Organism: Desulfobacteraceae bacterium; assembly: GCA_050124735.1. Taxonomy (GTDB): domain Bacteria; phylum Desulfobacterota; class DSM-4660; order Desulfatiglandales; family HGW-15; genus JASFEQ01. The sequence continues at coordinate 11,402 of JASFEQ010000071.1, forward strand.
TTGCATGTTGCTGAATTAACCTAAATTATCTTTAACATAATGTATTCTTAAAAAATGTCAAATCTTCGGTGCTGTTTCCCCTCTGAGATGCCTCGCTGGCCTAAAGAAGCCCTTTTTCCCTTAGAAAGGCCTTTGCCACTTCAACCGGTCTTTGTTTCTTCCCATCCACCAGAAAGTTGAGACGCTGCATCGCCGCATTGTCCAGTAGCTCTCTCAAAAGGGACAGTACGTCACCAACTTCTGGGTGTGCTTGCATGAAATCACTTCTAATGACGGGAGCTGCATGGTAGGGGGGAAAGAACTGCAGATCATCCTCAAGTGGTTTTAGATTATAGGCTGCGATGCGGCCGTCTGTGGCAAAGGCACAGATCACGTCCACTTCGCCTTTGGACACTGCCTCGTACATGAGGGCAGGGTCCATGTCACGGACCTCCCCGAATTGCAGGCCGTACATCTTCTTCAGCCCTGGGTAGCCGTCAGGTCTCTCAGCGAACTCGGCCGTGAATCCTGCCCGAAGCCCTGGAGCGGCCTGTGCCAGATCAGAGATCTTGATCCATGCGTGTCTTTGCGCATCCGCTTTACGGATGGTAACGGCGTACGTATTATTAAATCCGAAAGGCCTGAGCCACTCCACTCCAAAACGCTCACGGTAGGCGCGTGATACATAATGCAATGCCTCTGCTGGATCGGATATCACCGGTTCTTTAAGGATTGCAGTTAGCCCGGTTCCCGTGTATTCCGCATAGAGGTCAATCTGGTTATTAACAAGGGCTTCATGGCAGATCATGGTGCCCCCCAGGTTAAAACGGCGTTCCACAATTAGATCCGTCCTGGCTTCTATGAGTTGAGACATGATCTCTCCGAGTATAAGTTGCTCGGTGAAATTCTTGGTTGCGATCCGAATGGTCCCCGTTTGGATTTTTGAACGGGCTGCTAGGTGGCGTCCCACAGAGGGTCTCGTGTAATAGGAAAAAACACCCACGAGGACGAGGAAAGCAGGCATGGCGAGTGCTATGGGCCTCAGAATGGTCTTGACCAATCCCTTCTTCTCCCTCTTCCTTTCAGGCCGAAGCCCCCATCCAAAGGCGCCAATGGAAAAGTCAACAATCAGGGCGAGTAGGCCGGCAGGAATAGCGCCAAGAAGGATCAGGCTCGTATTAGAAAGGGCAAGACCCCGGTTAATAAACTGTCCCAACCCCCCCGCGCCAATGAAGGCAGAAAGGGTGGCAATACCCACACCCACCACAGCGGCTGTTCGGATACCCGCTACGATCACCGGGGTGGCTAGCGGGATACGGACCATGCTGAACTCCTGGTATTCCGTCATCCCCATACCTCTGGCGGCTTCCACCACTTCAGGAGGCACCCCCTCGAGCCCTGTGAGCGTGTTGCGAACAATGGGCAGTAGAGCATAAAGGGTGAGAGCAATGATGGCAGGGAGCGCGCCGATCTTCTGCAGCAGAGCGAGGAGGAAGACGAGCATGGCGAGACTGGGAATGGTCTGAAGGATCCCTACAGCGCCCAGGGTGGGTCCCCTCAGCCATGCGTTGCGGAAGACAAGGATGCCAAGGGGCACTCCGATGAAGATGGCCACCAGGGTGGAGCAACCCGTCAATATAAGGTGCTCACCGGTGCGGAGCCAGAGCTCTGGCAAGCGACTGGACACATAGGTGATCAGAGGGTCTGAACCCATCACAGTGTCTCCTTGACCTCAGCCAATTGCCTGGCGGGTTTTGAGAAGAGGTCCCTGACAAAGGGTGTGGCAGGGGTGCTGAGGATCTCTTTCTTGGTCCCCATCTGTTCCAGATTGCCTTCATGGAGTATGGCTATCCGGTCGCCAATGAGCAGGGCTTCGAAGATGTCGTGCGTTACAAAAATAATGGTCTTTTTGAGTTTCTTTTTCAGGGTCAACAGTTCCTGCTGGAGTGTTTCGCGGGTCAAGGCATCGAGGGCGCCGAAGGGTTCATCCATGAGAAGGTGGTCAGGATCCGCGGCAAGGGCACGGACCACCCCCACCCTCTGCTGCTGCCCTCCTGAGAGTTCATCCGGAAACCTCTCGGCGAAATCCCTGGGGGGCAGCCCCACAAGGTCTAGCAGTTCCTGAACCCGCTCCCCTCTCCTTTTCGCAGACCACCCGAGAAGTGAGGGCACCAGTCCCACATTTTGCTCGATGGTCATGTGGGGGAAAAGGCCTATGCCCTGAAAGACGTACCCAATGCGCCGACGCAAATCTACAGGGTTCTGCTCCATCACATCTCTCCCATCCACCTCGATGCGTCCTTCAGTTGGCTCTATCAGGCGGTTGATCATCTTCAGGGTCGTGGTTTTTCCGCAGCCAGAGGAGCCAAGCAGGACAAGGGTCTCTCCGTCAGCCACCTGGAAGGAGAGATCTTTAACCGCGTAGGAGAGGCCGCCGTTGAATGACTTGGAAACGTGGGCTAGTCGGATCATGACTTTTTATTAAAGGGCTCAAGAATTATATTGCTGTAGGCTTTTCCCCGTATTAAAATATGTTGATATCACTTTATGGGTTCATCGTGCAAGGAGGCATTATTTTTCTGTTTTTTTGAGTAAAAAAAAATGAAGTCTTGAAATGGCTGAGTATTGACACTGAATCTGTA
>JASFEQ010000072.1:0-13988 GCA_050124735.1 Desulfobacteraceae bacterium
TTCTGCTGCATGCGGCATAAATGCGCTGCCGCATGATTAGCGCCCTCATGACCGCCTGGATTGCTTCGGCTGAACATCTCCAACGCCTGTTTATCACCCTCTCACGAAGGAGGATAGAATGCCGGATACCGTCATCTCTATGCCCATTTGAGGGGCCATAGATGAATTAAGCCGCTTCATTTTCGATTTTTCTTGACATGGCTATATGTTTTTTCTAAATTCGCCGTTGTAACTATATTGTAACTATAATGTAGTTATATTTTTGTCAGTATTTGAAACACCCAAGCGCCAAGATTTACCATTCACGAAAGGGCTAAGTCATGAAATTAAAAGACAAAATTGCACTTGTGACAGGCAGCAGTCGAGGAATTGGCAGGGCCGTAGCCCTTGCCTATGCGAAAGAAGGGGCCAAGGTGGTGGTCAACTACACCTCTAACGAGAAGGCAGCCAAAGAGGTCGTGGAGGCCATTGACAAAATGGATAGTCAGGCTATTGCAGTCAAAGCGGACGTGGCCAAAAAGGCGGAAGCGGAACGACTGGTTCAGGCTGGCATTGACCAATTCAGCAGGATCGATATTTTAGTGAACAACGCCGGCTTCGGTCGTCCTGCTATGATGCTAAAAATGGAAGAGGACCAGTGGGACCAGGTGATAGACATCCACCTGAAAGGGGCTTTTCTCTGTTCTCAGGCAGCGGGTCGGCACATGAAAGAGCAAAAGAGCGGGAAAATCATCAATGTGAGTTCAGTGGCCGGATTGGTAGGAACGGTCGGCCAGATAAACTATAGTGCCGCAAAGGGCGGGGTGTTAAGCATGACTAAATCCATGGCTCGCGAATTGGCCCGATACAACGTATGCGTCAATGTCATCTCCTTGGGCATCGTGGCTACAGACATGTCAGAGAAAATAAGGAGCGATGAGAAGCTCAGTGAGATCTATATGAACCGAATATTGCTCAAGAGATTTGCAGAACCGGAGGACATATCACCCGCTTTTGTCTTCTTTGCATCTGACGAAAGCAATTATATTACGGGCCAACTCCTTTGTGTTGACGGAGGCTACGGAATGATCTAAGTTTGGAAAATAAGTTGAGTGGTTGAGAGGTCGAGCAGTTAAGATTTCCGACCCAACGACTCAACAACTTAACAACTCAACGATAAACAAGGAGGTATAAAATGGCGGCAGTACCGGACAAAATCCAAACCTGGCAAATGGTTCAACCTACGGCGCGCGACAAGGAATCCGGTGAAGTCACACCAGGCAAGATCGAAAAGACAGAAATCCCTATGCCAGAACTGAAGCCTGGTGAAGTTCTCGTGGAAATTGCGGGTTGTGGTGTATGCCATACGGACCTGGGGTATTTCTATGATGGGGTCCCCACAGTTGCAAAACCTCCCCTGACCCTGGGTCATGAGATCTCAGGCACCGTGGTGGCTGGAGATGAAAAATGGATCGGGAAAGAGGTGATCATTCCCGCCGTGATGCCTTGCAGACAGTGTATCCTGTGCAAGACGCGACGGGGAAATAGATGTCTCAACCAGATGATGCCTGGCAACAGCATGGGCGAGTACGGAGGGTTTTCCACTCACATAGCTGTCCCGGGCATTGACCTTTGTGAAGTAAAAGACAGAGGGGATGTGCCCCTCGCACATCTATCGGTGGTGGCGGATGCGGGCACGACACCCTACCAGGCTGCAAAAAGGGCAGAACTGGAACCGGGGGATAACGTGGTGGTCGTCGGCATCACAGGGGGTGTGGGTCAGTACATGGGACAGATCGCCAAGGCCCTGGGCGCCAGGAACGTCGTGGGGATAGCGCGCAACCCAGAAAAACTGCAAAGGGCCTTGAAATATGGCGCTGATTTTGTCATTAACTCCACAGATAAAGACTCCCGGGCCGTTTCCAAGGAATTTCGAGGTCTCTGTAAAGAAAATGGCTTGCCCGGCTTCGGTTGGAAGATTTTTGAGGTGACGGGTGTAAAGGGTGGTCAGGAGATTGCTTTGGCCCTGCTCAGTTTCGTGGGCAAATTGATTGTGGTAGGTTTTGGGCTTGCCAAGACAGAATATGCTATTGGTCGCTTGATGGCTTTCGATGCGGAAATTATCGGAACCTGGGCCTGCCTTCCCGAGTATTACCCCGCCGTGTTGGACATGGTGCTCAGCAAGAAAATAGATATTGAGCCCTTTGTGGAGACACGGCCCATGAGCAGCATCGTGGAGACCTTTGAGGAAGTCCATGCAGCAGGATCTCCTGCCAAGCGGATCGTGCTGACCCCTGATTTTTAGGGTGTGTTTGACCGACTTTTCAAGGTGTTTAAATTCACCGGAGCCGATGCGACGGTGGATCAACCATAATTTAAAAGCAAATCAAAAGAACTAAAGGAGGTAAGAAAATTATGGCTTTAGAATGGATGCCGAGAGACAACGAGATAAAAGATCATGCACTGCACACGGACGTTCACTGGGGTACGGATGCGGACGCCCCATGCGTGGTTTATGAAAAGCGTCCCCTGAAAGACCCAGAAGGGAACGTGGTGGAAGGGCTTTACGTTTCCTGGATTCGTTTGAACAATCCGAAGCAGTACAACTCTTACACGACAGAAATGGTCAAGGGTGTGATCGCCGGATTCCAAAACGCATCACTGGACAGGAGCGTTGTGGCCACGGTTTTTACAGCGACCGGCCCTTATGCCTTCTGCACGGGAGGCAACACCAAGGAATACAGCGAGTTCTACAGCCTGCGATGCGATGAATACGGCCAGTACATGGAACTGTTCAACGGCATGGTGGATTCCATCCTCATGTGCAAAAAGCCCACCATCTGCAGAGTAAACGGCATGAGAGTGGCAGGTGGCCAGGAAATCGGCATGGCCTGTGATCTGGCCCTTGCTTCAGACCTGGCTATCTTCGGACAAGCCGGCCCCAGGCACGGTTCCGCCCCTGACGGGGGGTCTTCAGACTTCCTCCCGTGGTTCCTGGGCATGGAAGACGCCATGTGGAACTGTGTCTCCTGCGAGATGTGGTCTGCTTACAAAATGAAGGCCAAGACCCTCATCAGCAAAGTGGTTCCTGTGCTGAAAGTGGACGGCAAATGGATCCGAAATCCCATGGTCATCACCGATAAGTATGTGGATGGTGGGGAAATTGTTTACGGTGAGTTCAAGACTGGAAGCGAGGGCAAAGAGGCCCGCGCCTTTGTCAAAGAACATCAACCCAATGCCGATTTTGAGCTTTTGGACAAGGAAGTGGACAAGATTGTCTGGACCTTCGCCAACCTCTTTCCTGGGTGCTTGATCAAGTCTATTGACAGCATCCGCCAGAAGAAGAAGTTCTTCTGGGACATGATGAAGAATGCGAACAGGCACTGGCTGGCCGCCAACATGGGCGGCGAGGCATTCCTGGGCTTCGGTGCCTTCAATACGAAGAAGATAACGGGCAAAGACGTGATTGACTTCATCAAATTCCGTCAGAACATTGCGAAATGCTCGACCTGGGATATGGACATGTTCGCGGAGGTGATGGGCGAGCCCCAGAAGTAGTTTTTTCGGTTCCATTCATTTATATGGCAGGCAGGCCTATCACTCGCAGGTCTGTCTGCCATATCTCATTTGGAATGATGGAGTACTCCAATACTCCGTTCGGGGCAAAGTCCCACATTCATAGGCAAGGAGGATAACGCCATGGGTTACGAGTTTATTGAGAGTGAGCTAAAAGACGGACAGGGAACCATGATCCTCAACAGGCCCCCGGCAAATGTCTTGAATATCGCCATGATGGAGGAAATTAATAACGCGCTGGAGGCCTGGCAGGGCGATAAGGATCTTAAGGTGGTACTCTTCAAGGCCACCGGCAAGTGCTTCTCTGCGGGAGTGGATGTGGGTGAACACACGCGAGACCTGGCGCCTAAGATGATTGAGGTCTTTCATCGCATCTTTCGCCTCACGGACAAGCTTGGAGCCCTGACCATGGCTTCTGTCTATGGTAACTGTCTGGGGGGAGGATGTGAACTGGCCATCTATTGCGATCTGGTTGTAGCGGATGAGAGCGCCAAATTTGGCCAGCCGGAGATACAGGTGGGCGTATTCCCACCCATTGCTGCCCAGTTCATGCCCCGTATCATGGGGCGCAAAGCTGCCATGGATTTGATTCTGTCCGGCAGGATTATCTCGGCGCAAGAGGCACAACAGATGGGACTGGTGAACAAGTTTGTAAAAGAAGGGGAACTCGAATCTGCAACGAATGAATTCTTGAAGCCCTATCTGAGGCTCAGTGCTGAGGTCCTCAGGATTACCAAAAAAGCGGTCAAGGCTGGATTGAGGGATGACCTGGAACCTTCCCTCAAAGCGATTGAAGACATTTATCTGAATGAGCTCATGAAGACCCACGATGCTGATGAGGGTCTGAAGGCGTTTTTGGAGAAGAGAAAGCCAGTCTGGAAAAACAAATAAAATAACCTCACCTCGTTCGGTTATTTTATACAACGCGACTTCGTCGCTTGTTAGATTCAATTCATTGGTTGAATTTGTTCAATTACCCGGAATCTTGCAAGGTTTACAAGATGTCATTGCGAGGACTCCCGCGAAAGCGGGAGGACGCGGCAATCTCGCCACTAAGGGATTGCTTCGCTCGCAATGACCGGCCCGGAAACGATTCTCAAAGCACCCCGGGAAATGAAGGATAAACATTAAGCAGCGCAGGTGAGCTGTATAAAATCGTGTCAACGATTTTATCCTCACTTCGTTCAGGAATTTTATAAATGCGCTGATTTTCTATGACTGCTTTTTGAGATGCCCTTTTATGTAGGTTATGATTTCATCCGTGTAGGTTCCAGGGCCGAAGATTTCTGAAATGCCACTCTCTTTCAAAGCAGGAATATCTTCCTCAGGAATAATTCCGCCCCCAATGACCAGTATGTCCTCGACCCCCTTCTCACGTAACAGCTCCATAACCCTTGGAAACAGGTAGTCGTGGGCCCCGGAGAGTATACTCATGGCAATGACATCCACATCTTCCTGAATCGAGGCTTCAACGATCTGCTGGGGCGTCTGTCTCAGCCCCGTATAGATCACCTCCATTCCCCCATCCATCAGTGCACTGGCTATGACCTTGATCCCCCGGTCGTGACCATCAAGGCCAGGCTTTGCAGCGAGAACCCTAATTTTCTTGGTCGAATTCATATTCCATTCTCCGTCTGGTCATTTGTCATTGGTCATTCGTCATTGGTCATTTGTTCCTGATTAATGCCCTGTTCCCAAAAGACCCGTGTACCGTTCTCCAACTTTAGGCACTTTAGGTCACTTTAGGCACTTCTGATTCATTTCCCAACCGTCGTCACCTGCTGGTATTCGCCGTAAACTTCTCTCATCACATCACAGATCTCTCCCAGAGTGGCATAGGCCTTCACGGCGTCAAAAATGGGAAGCATCAAGTTTCCAGAGCCCTCAGCCGCCCTTTTTAATTGGACAAGGCTTTTTTTCACCGCTTCCTCGTCTCTCTCCGATTTCAGCTTTTCTAGCTTCTCTATCTGGGAGATCCCTACAGCGGGATCCACTCTTAACAGGTTCGTAGGCTTTTCCTGTTCCGCCTGAAAACGGTTCACCCCGACAACCACCCTCTCCTCTTTCTCTATTTCGCGTTGGTACTGGTAGGCACTGTCCTGTATCTCCCTCTGAATATATCCTTTTTCGATGGCGGCGGGAGCGCCCCCCATTTCATCAATCTTTTTGATATACGCCTCGGCCCTTTGCTCTATCTCTCGGGTCAGTTCCTCCACATAATAGGATCCTGCCAGGGGATCAACGGTATCCGTCACGCCTGACTCATAAGCAATCAACTGCTGAGTCCGAAGGGCAATCTGAACGGCCTCTTCTGAGGGCAGACAGAGGGCCTCATCCATTGAATTTGTGTGCAGGGATTGGGTGCCACCCAGCACAGCCGCCAGGGCCTGAAATGCGACCCTCACTATATTGTTAGGGGGCTGTTGTGCTGTCAAGGTACATCCCGCGGTCTGGGTGTGGAACCGGATCATCAATGACCTGGGATTCTTGGCCCCAAAGCGCTCTTTCATAATTTTGGCCCAGACGCGCCTGGCAGCCCGGAACTTTGCTATCTCCTCCAGGAAATCCAGATGGGAGTTAAAGAAGAAGGAGAGCCTTGGGCCGAAGGTGTCCACATCCAGGCCTGCATCCAGGGCCGCCTGGACATAGGCGATACCGTTGGCCAAGGTGAAAGCCACTTCTTGAACGGCCGTGGACCCCGCTTCCCGGATATGATAACCGCTAATGCTAATGGTATTCCATTGAGGGACCTTTTCTGCACAAAAAGAAAAGATATCGGTAATGATCCGCATGGAGGGCTTGGGAGGAAAGATATAAGTCCCTCTAGAAGAATACTCTTTCAGTATGTCGTTCTGAATCGTGCCCCTCAGTTTCTCGGAAGCGACCCCCTCCTGTTCTGCAACGGCCATGTACATGGCAAGCAAAATGGATGCTGGGGCATTGATCGTCATGGATGTACTCACCTTGTCGAGGGGGATTCCATCGAATAAAATCTCCATGTCCCGTAGGGAATCAATGGCGACCCCCACCTTCCCCACCTCTCCCATGGCCATCTCATGGTCTGAATCGTATCCTATTTGCGTGGGGAGGTCGAAGGCTACAGACAATCCCGTTTGCCCTTGCTCCAGGAGAAATTTATAACGCCTGTTGGTCTCCTCGGCTGTGGCAAAGCCCGCGTATTGCCGCATGGTCCAGTACCTTCCCCTGTACATGGTGGGTTGAACCCCCCTGGTGAAAGGGTATTCTCCTGGAAAGCTCAGGTCGGACAGATAGTCCATTTCTTTCTGATCAAGGGGTGTATAGACCCTTTTAATGGGAATTCCAGACGTATTCACAAATTCCTTCTTTCGCTCTGGTCGCTTTGAGAGACCTTCTTCCACCTTTTTGGCCCAAGCTTCGTAAGCTTTGGCCTCACGCTCGGGATCTTTATTTCCAGCCATGGTTGACCCTCCGGACGTACGATCTGATTAATTTACAGAAAAATATTTCATTAGAGAAATGTCTGTCAAACTATTTTTTATATCTTTCAAAGCTGACTACTGGGCCAAAGGATTTGTCCTTGACAAAGAATAACGGCATGGTGTAGCCACAATATAACTACACAGCGATGGCCTTTTTGTGCCTGCAGAAAGCGAAAACGGGAGTCTTATACTATGACGCTTAATGAAATCATGGATATGCTTTACGGGATATTCCACACAACTGGCGTGTTCAATTTTCAATGGAAGCTGGTGATCATGTGGGGAATGGGTTCCCTTTTCATGTATCTTGCCATTGCCAAGAAATATGAACCGCTGCTGCTTCTCCCCATCGGATTCGGGATCTTCATCGTCAACTTTCCCCTTGTGCCCCTGATGGGCTATTCCCACGGACACGCACAACTGCTACAGATTTTTTATCACTATGGACTGGAATGGGAGGTCATCCCCTGTATTATTTTTCTGGGCCTGGGCGCCATGACCGATTTCGGGCCCTTGATAGCCAACCCAAGAACCTTGCTCATCGGCGCAGGCGCCCAGTTGGGGGTTTTCATTACTTTCACCGGCACGGTCCTTGCCGGTTTTACCCTGAAGGAAGCCGCATCCGTAGGTATCATTGGTGGCGCTGACGGCCCGACCACCGTCTATCTGACACAGCATCTCGCGCCTCAATTGCTGGGGCCGAATGCCCTTGCTGCCTATTCCTATATGGCTATGGTACCCCTGATACAGCCGCCCATCATGAGGTTGATGACTTCTATTGAAGAGAGAAAGATCCGCATGAGGCAACTCAGGGCCGTATCCAAACAGGAAAAAATCCTCTTCCCCCTTGTGACCGCCGGCATTATCGCCCTCTTGGTCCCATCAGTCATTCCGCTGATGGGGATGTTTATGTTGGGCAATCTGATGAAAGAGAGTGGTGTGGTTGAAAGACTGACAGAAACCTCTCAGGGGGCCCTCATGAATATTGTGACCATATTCCTGGGCATCTCCGTGGGTGCCACCATGCACGCAGACAGATTTCTTAGCTGGAAACCCCTGTTCATCTTTGGCCTGGGCCTCGTGGATTTCGCGGTCTGTACCATAGGAGGGATACTCACCGTAAAGGTGATGAATCTATTCTTAAAAGAAAAGATCAACCCTCTCATCGGTTCTGCTGGCGTCTCTGCAGTGCCCATGGCCGCACGTGTCTCCCAGGTGCAAGGACTGAAGTACGACAACACAAATCATCTCCTGATGCATGCCATGGGCCCAAATCTGGCAGGGGTTATAGGATCGGCCGCTGCAGCAGGCATGTTTATCGCCATGTTTGATTAATTTCATAAAACTGCTTTGAAATTTTACATGACACGGTTATGCCACTCAAAGAAGGATTATAGAATGAAGAAATTATTGCTCCCCATATTCATCCTTTTTATTACTATTCCGGCTCCCCTGTGCGCTGAAGATTTCCTTGGTGCTCCACTCATACCTGGTGGGGAAACCATTCAAAAGACTGATACGCGACTGGAGATGAAATCCCATCTCTCCCACGATGAAATTGTAGAGTTTTACAGACAGGCCCTAAAAAAATATAAGGACATCAAGTTTCGTGACTGGGAGGATGCCACTTATATCGAAGATGACGGAAGACTCACCTGGCATTCCATCACCATCTCCAAGCAGACTAAGGACGGGGCCAACATTGTCATCGTGAAAGACAACTGGACCTGGATCATTGGAACCCTTGTCTTGAGATTTATCGGCGTCTTTGTGGTGCTTCTTTTCCTTATGGTGGGAATGTACATTTCTGGGACCATCATTTCACGATCGGTAAGAAAGCTGGAAGCCAAGAAATCATAGACCCCGACAGAGCCCTTCAATAAAAAACGCCCCACTCTTAAGAGCGGGGCGTTTTGTTCTTTTGGTCCAAGTCTAAAGAGGGACATTGCCATGCCTGCGCGCGGGAATGGAATCCTCCTTGTTCCTTAGCATCTCCAAGGCCTGTATGAGTCTTGGCCGGGTATTTTCTGGAAATATGATCTGATCAATGTAGCCCAGCTCTGCTGCCCTAAAGGGACTTGCAAAATTATTCCTGTAGTCTTCCACCATTTTCTGTCTTGTTTCTTCTGGGTCCTCTGCCTTTTCAATCTCTTTCCGGAAGACGATATTCACGGCTCCTTCCGGCCCCATGACCGCTATCTCGGCAGTGGGATAGGCGTAATTGATGTCGCCTCCGTGGTGTTTGCTGGACATGACATCGTAAGCGCCCCCATAGGCCTTACGGGTTATTACAGTAATCTTAGGAACTGTTGCCTCGCAGTAGGCATAAATGATCTTGGCACCGTGTTTGATGATTCCCCCATATTCCTGATTCACACCGGGCAAGAATCCAGGCACGTCCACAAAGGTGACCAAAGGCACATTAAAACAATCACACATCCGTACAAACCGGGCACACTTCATAGATGCGTCGATGTCAAGACACCCTGCGAGGAATCGGGGTTGGTTGGCAACAATCCCGACTGGCATACCGTTGAGCCGCCCAAAACCGACTACCATGTTCATGGCGTAATGCTTTTGAATCTCGAGAAAACAATTATCATCCAGTACGGTTTGAATAATTTCTTTGATATCGTAAGGCAATTTGGGGTTTGTGGGCACCACGCTGTTTAGAGATGGGTCTGTACGCTCAGGATCATCGGTACATTCCAATCTGGGAGGCCTTTCTTGATAATTCTGAGGTAAGTAGCTGAGGACTTCTTTCACCCTATCCAGTGCTGCCTGATCCGAGTCCTCCGCAAATTGGGCCACGCCGCTTTTCGTGTTATGGGTCATGGCCCCTCCCAGGTCTTCAGGGGTTACCTGTTCAGAAGTTACGGCCTTTATGACCTGGGGACCTGTTATGAACATATTACTCGTCTTCTTGACCATAATGATGAAATCAGTTAGTGCTGGAGAATAAACGGCGCCTCCTGCACAAGGTCCCATAATAACGGATATTTGGGGGACCACCCCAGAGGCCCAGACATTCCTTTTGAATATTTCCCCATAGCTTCCCAGGCTCACGATCCCTTCCTGAATCCTGGCACCCCCAGAATCATTGAGACCGATGATGGGGGCTTTGCTTTTGAGTGCCAGGTCCATAATCTTACAGACCTTTTCGCCGAAAGGACCGCTCAGTGATCCGCCAAATACGGTGAAGTCCTGTGAAAACAGGAACGCTTTTCGCCCATTTATCGTCCCGTAACCTGTGACGACGCCATCACCCGGGATCTTCATCCTGTCCATCCCGAAATCATGGCAACGGTGGACCACGAACTTGTCTATCTCTTGGAAGCTCCCCTTATCTAGAAGGTAGTCAACCCTCTCCCTCGCCGTCATTTTGCCTTTAGCGTGCTGCTTATCAATACGCTCCTGGCCACCTCCCAATTCTGCCTCGGTATTTCTTTTCTCCAGTTCTTTGATTTTTTCTGCTATATCCATCTGGGAGACTCCAAGAAATGGGCCCTTGTTATTTGCTGGTTATTGGAAATAGGTGGGTATCCTGGGTTTTAGTAGCTCCCTTTATTCCAGGACGATCAAAACGGCATCTGCTTCCACGGCATCGCCTTTGTTACATCTCACCTCTTTTACCGTGCCAGATGATGTGGCCACAACAGGCAACTCCATTTTCATGGCTTCAAGGATGAGCACTTCATCATTTTCGCTGACCACGTCACCCACGTTAACTTTCACATCGAGCACCTTTCCGCCCATCGGAGCAGTAATTTCACTCACAGTAAATTCCTCCTTTAACCGTTAATTTTGATAACTTTTTTAAGAGCAAAGTCGAGCCCTTGATGAGATTCTCCCTTGCGTGGGGTGCTATCCTTGGCCGGCCAAGGACACCTATTCCCGTTATACCACCGCAGGATGGCTTCCGTAGGAAGGGAGCGGGGCCCGTCACTTTCGCCAATTAAGGCCATCTTATAACATTGAAAATGAGTTGGTTGTCAAGAACAAACGACGACAAAACTTTCCTTGGATATAGTGGCCGCTACCGCTTTCGACTTAGGCACCCATTGCCCCAACGAGCTAGCCTAATATTGAGAGGACCTCCCACAGATTCCTTGACTTTACTCCCCCAATTCACTAAAATAACTAAATTACGCTTATTCTTAATGGATAAAGCCCAAGGGAGGGCCAGAGATGCCAGTCTACACATGGGTCGCGGAAACCAAAAAGGGCAGGAAGCTGAAAGGGGAGTTGGAGGCTGCTGATGAGAGAATAGCCCTTAGTCAACTTAAAAGACGAAACCTTTCGGTCAAGAAACTGAAACCAAAACCGAAGGATATCTTTGAAAATGTATCCTGGTTGCAGCCTAAGGTGGGCAGTAAGGACATTGTTGTCTTTACAAGACAGTTTTCAACCATGATTGATGCGGGGCTTCCCCTGGTCCAGGGCCTGACCATTTTGGCGGAGCAATCGGAGAACAAGACCTTTAAGGCTATTCTGAAGGAAGTAACCAAAGACGTGGAAGGGGGTTCCACCCTGGCGGAGGCCATGAAAAAACACCCCAAAGTCTTTGATGATCTCTTTGTGAACCTGGTAGCTGCCGGTGAAGTGGGAGGTATTCTAGACACTATCCTGAGGCGTCTGGCCGATTACATTGAAAAGGCGGAGAAGCTAAAAAGCCGCATAAAAGGGGCGATGACTTATCCGCTCGTGGTTGTGGCCATTGCGATCATAGTTATTGCCGTCATCCTCATTTTTGTCATACCTGTCTTCGAAGACATGTTTGCCGGTTTTGGGGCGGCCCTTCCCGCGCCCACCCAGTTGGTCGTTAACATGAGTCGGTTTATAAAGGGGAACTTTCATTTCATTATCATCGGTTTGGCAGTCGGTATTGTTGCCCTGAAGCAATACAGGAATTCCAAGCAGGGAAGAAGGTCGACGGACGCCCTTCTTTTGAAGGTGCCCATATTTGGAGAACTGCTCAGGAAAGTGGCTGTTGCAAGATTCACACGAACCCTCGGCACGATGATCCAGAGCGGTGTGCCCATATTGGATTCCCTGGAAATTGTTGCAAGGACGTCGGGCAATGTCATTCTTGAGGAGATTATCTATGAAGTGAGGGGCAGCATTGCCGAAGGCCAGACTATCGCAGAGCCCCTATCGGAAACGGATATCTTCCCTGGCATGGTGGTACAGATGATCTCCGTGGGGGAGGCCACAGGTGCCCTTGATACGATGCTGGGGAAAATTGCCGACTTCTACGACGATGAAGTGGATGCTGCCGTAGAGGCACTGACCTCCATGTTAGAGCCCCTGCTCATGCTTTTCCTCGGTGGGTCTATAGGCGGATTGGTTATAGCCATGTACCTGCCCATCTTCCAGATGGCCGCAGCTATGGGATAACCTTATCTCAGCATGATCGATCGGACCCCCAAAATTCCCCAGTCAGAGCTATCTGGTCGCCTTCAAAAACTGATGTTTTTGAGGGTACTCTTCGTCTCTTTTCTCTTGGGTGTATCCTTCTTTCTCCAGGTAAAAGAGACTAAGACCTACTTTGGGGATATCCAAAACTTTCATTACCTCCTTATTGTTGCCATCTATTTCCTCACCTTCATCTACATCATCCTTCTAAAATATCAGAAAGATTTATCCAAGCTCGCCTATTCTCAGCTCCTCGTGGACACGTTTCTCATTACGGCCATCATCTATGCGACCGGCGGCATAGAGAGCATATTTTCTTTCCTCTATATCCTGACCATTATCAATGCCAGCATCATGCTTTACAGAAAGGGAGGCATGATCGTTGCCTCCAGTAGCAGTATTCTTTATGGTCTCTTGCTGGATCTGCACTACTTTGATGTGATTGAGCCTTTTGGAAGTCGCTTGGCACTCTTTCCTGCTGAAGATAAGAGGTTCTATATCTTTTATATGATCGTTGTAAATGTTGCTGCATTCTATCTTGTGGCATTTCTCAGCAGTTTTCTCTCTGAACAAGCTCGAAAAAGCCGAGTGGAACTCAGAGCCAAGCAGGATGATCTTATCAAATTAGAGGCCCTTAATGAGCGGATCATAAGAAGCATCATGTCAGGCCTGATCACTTTGGATGACCAACACAGAATTATCCTTTTCAACCCAGCTGCGGAGGATATTTTTGCTATTAATTCGGACCAGGCCATAGGCAGGAAGATGACGGAGATCGTCCCTCTTCTGGATGAATACTTGGGCGATGGAAAAGGTCCCCCGGGTCAATTGAGCAAAAAATCCCATCAATTCATTGATCTTCCCTACTTGAGAGAGGATGGAGAGAGAATATTTCTGCGATTTTCCATCTCCCCCCTTAGGCTTACAGGCGGAGACCAGAAAGGCCAGATCTTGTTCTTTCAAGATATGACTGAGGTGAAGTTGATAGAAGAGGAAATGAAAAAGGTGGAGGGTCTTGCCCTCATCGGGGAACTGGCAGCAGGGATAGCACACGAGATCAGAAATCCCATGGCATCCATCAGTGGTTCTATTCAGATGCTCAAGGAAAGCCTGGATAAAGATGACGTCAACAGTCGGCTCATGGACATCATGTCAAGAGAGGTAAACAGGTTGAACCACCTGGTAAACGACTTTCTCCTTTTTGCAAGACCCAAGCCCCTGAACCTGCAAGAGTTTGACCTCAGCCAGCTGACCATTGAATCCCTCGAACTCTTTAAGAACAGCGGAGGTTGGACGGATAAACTGCGAGTGGAAACGGATTTCAAGCAGGATATCAAGCTGGAATCCGATCCAGAGCAGATAAAACAGGTCCTGTGGAATCTCTTTCTAAATGCCAGTGAGGCCATGCCGAATGGGGGGGTTGTCCGAGTCAGTGCCGACATGGTGGAGAGCGACGACTCCTTTGAGCCAGGACAGAAAATGGTAATAATCACTGTCAGGGATTCTGGTCAGGGATTCACAAAGCAAGCCATCACCCATCTATTTACACCATTCTTT
>JASFEQ010000073.1:0-13878 GCA_050124735.1 Desulfobacteraceae bacterium
GCACGAACTTTATCGGTGGTGGGTGGCCATGGCGTCCCCCTTAGAATATCCTCAAGGACCATGGCGGCAATCCAGCCTTCAGTCAGTTTGGTGTAAGGGAAGATGGTCTTTTCCTTTTGGCTGGCTTCCTTAATTTTTCTGTGCACTGCCGTATCGTCGCTAAAAAAGGCATTTGTACCGAAGACGTAAAAGCCGTCGTCCTTGATCCGCACCAGTTCATCTTCGGACATGATATGTCCATACGCCAGATACTTCCCCTTCCAGCCAAGCTTGCGAAGCGCCTCAAAGGTTCTCACCTGGGTGATCCATGGGGCCCAGGAGTAGGCCCAATTGGCCCCCGCATTCTTGATCTTGGTGGCAAAGGGGGTGTAATCCGGCGTGGGTGGGGGGATCACCTCTTTGTCCACAGGTTCGATGCCCATGGTTTTGGAAAGCTGTTCCGCATAGTCGATCTCCCCGCGAGAGACAGGTATGTTCATGGCCGCCAGCCCCAGTTTAACAGGCGCCCCCTTGGCCTCTTCCTTTATAAAGGAGAGCGCCATGCGGCTGTCATATTGCGCGGCATATGCAGTGCAGCAAAACTGATTGGGATCCACCTTTGGGGGATACACGTCCTTGGGACAGACGCCCCCCGCAAAAAGGAGCGGTACTTTGTTTGTTTTAGCCACCTGGATCACAGGCGCATACGTGCTGGACAGGCTAGAGAGCATAAGGAGCATCACCCTGTCCTGTGTGATCAACTTCTTGGCCTGCGCCGCAGCCTTTGAGGGTTGCGCAGCATTGTCCTCAAAAACAATCTTCACAGGATGCCCGTTTATCCCTCCCCTGGCATTCAATTGCTTAAAATAGATGTCCAAGGCATCTTTCATGGGACCATATGTGCCTGAACCCGGCCCCGTTATAGCCATGGTATTGCCAACTAGATATGCATCTCCGGCAAAAACCGGCCCAAGGAAAAGGGCCAAAACCGCGAAACTGATCCCCATTACCATAAATCCTTTTCTTAACATGCCATACCTCCTTTCGCTTTCCTGGTTCCAGTTTTCTGAGTTAACCTAATTACGTTAATACATCGCCTATTTCTGCTGCCACCAATCTCTCCTCCTTATCACTGTACATCGCTTCCACCAATGTCCCAAATTTCTCATACATGAGTTCACGCTTCACCTTTCGGGTGGGTGTGATTGGTTCGCCCTCTTCTTCAGGATCCAGTTCCTTGGGAATGATTCGAAACCTTTTTACCTGTTCTACGCGGGCCAGATCCTGATTGGTCTTTTCTATCTCAGTCCCGATGAGCTCAAAGGTCTCAGTATGATCTGCCAAGCTCGTAAACCCCGTGTATGTAATATTATTCAGCCGTGCCCAGGCAGAAACTGTTTCAAAATCGATCTCGATCAGGACAGATATATATTTGCGATTATGCCCGAAAACCACAGCCTCGCTGATATAGGGACTGGATCTCAGGGCATTTTCGATGTATGTGGGACTCAGGGTCTTTCCCCCAGACGTTACAATGAAATCCCTCACTCGGTCTACAATTTTCAGATTTCCCTCAGGGGTCCAGTCCCCCACATCGCCCGTGTGGAGCCATCCCGCCTCATCAATAACCTCTTTCGTGAGCTCAGGCTTGTTCCAGTAACCGTCGAATATGTCCTCACCCTTCACAAGAATTTCCCCATTCTCACCAAGCCTCACTTCCCAGCCGCTAGGCGGCACGCCGATATTTCCGGGACGCGGAAAGGCCTCTCCTTGACCTGTGATAATGGCGCCGCCCGTCTCTGTTTGCCCATATATCTCTGAAAGGGCGACCCCATAGATCTGCCATAAGGCCATGACCTCTGAAGGAAGCGGAGCCCCCCCTGAAAGGGCTACTTTCAGTTGGTCGAATCCAATCTTGTTCAGGATGGGTCTAAATGACAGGTGGTAAGCAAGAAAATAAAGAATCTTTAATAGAGAGCTCACCCTACCCTCCCAGACCCCCTTCATATACTGACGGCCTATTCTCAGGGAGATTTGATAGAGATAGTTTTTCAGTGGGCTGGAGTTGTCTATGCCAACGATAATATTGGATACAAATTTCTGGAGATACCTAGGCACAGTGAACAGGACAGTGGGAGCTGTCTCAAAGATCGTCTGTCCGAGATCTTCTATGTCCTCTCCAAAGTGTGGCACTATCTCAGTGAGCATGGGCAGTGTAACGGCCACGTCCTTTCCGAGGATGTGGCACAGGGGAAGGTAGACCACGGTTCGGTGGGGCCCATCTGCCAAGATGGGATAACGGTCAATAAAGGTGTAGACAGCCGCAAGATGTCTGCCGTGGCTATTGAGGGCACCCTTGGGGTCACCCGTGGTCCCTGAGGTGTAAACGATGAACACGCCATCCGAAGGCTTAATTTGACGAACCGTTTCCTCTAAGCTCCCTGGATCAGAAATGAGCTGTTTCTCACCCTCTTGGAAGAGCCTCTCGTACGGCATCAATGAGGGGTGGTCATACATAAAAGTCCCCTTGGTGTCGATCACAATCACATGTTTTAACTGGGGCAATTCCTCATACAAGGGCAAAATGCGATCTACATATTCTTGATTTTCTGCAACAAAAATGGAGGCCCCCCCATCTTCCATGAGGTAGCGCACTTCTTTTTGGGATGAGGTGGGATAAATCCCATAGGTCACAGCGCCCAGGGCTTGTGCCGCCAACTCGCTAATCATGTACTCTTCACACGGATCTCCCATGAGTGCCAGTCTCTCGCCATGCGTCAGTCCCAATTGCTTTAATCCCATGGCGCAGCTGGCCACCTTGTCCCTGAACTCCCGCCACGTAACTTCTGCGTAAACCCCGAGCTTTTTCGCCCGATAGGCGACCTGGTCTGGAGAGGATTTGGCCCTTTCCAAAAGAAGACCGGGTATGGTCTTATTTCTCAACTCTTCATATTTTTGAGTAGATTCCATGGAACTTTTGCCTCGTCAAATAAGAGCACTAGAAATTGCTTTTCCAGACCGGTTCATCGAAGAGGACAAAAAAATAGATCAGAAAACTATCATGTAAGGAATGGTAAGTGCGTCTAACCGCTAATGTAGATCTTATACGGATATTATGTGTCAATTTTTCGGCGGGGATTCAACCTCTTTTTATCTTACTCTTGTGCGTGCGCTGGCGAGAAAACCTGGGGGACCATCGGACAAGATGACGCCAGTCTAATCTTCAATATCAGGTTTAAATACCTTGTGCCCATCCATGGCTTGGCCCCTATAGAAACACTCTTTTGAGGCCTCCAGGTCAAAAGCCAATGAGGGCGTTAAGCCGGCACCAAAATCGAGGACTTTCTTGGCCTGCTTGAGCGCGACGGATGAATGCTCAGCCATCTCATTTCCCATATTCAGGGCCTCTGTTATGAGGTCCTCCGGTGACACCACCTTATTATAAATGCCCAGGCGAAGCGCTTCCTCAGCCTCAATCACCCTTCCACTCATAATCAATTCTTTTGCAACAGCCATTCCCGTTATAAGCCTCAGGCGCTGGCAACCCCCTGCAGATGGAATCATTCCCCATCTGATCTCCGTTTGACCAAAACGGGCATGGGGCGCCGCGATACGGATGTCGCAGACCAGGGCAAGCTCGGCGCCTCCACCCAAGGCCACCCCATTGATTGCGGCAATGATCGGTTTCGGAAACTCCCCTAAATAGTGAAATAAAGGGATGATATCTCTCTCTCGAGAAATGAGGATCTCCTCTTCGCTCATGCGGGAACGTTCCTTGAGATCCAGCCCCGCACAAAAGCTCTTTTCGCCCTTTCCTGAAAGAATAACCACCTTGACGGATTCATCCCATCTGATACTTTCAAAGGCCTCTCTTAAGTTTCTCACCATCTCCACATTTAGAGAATTCATTTGCTTTGGCCTATTCATTGAGATAACCAGAATGTCCCCATTCTTTTCCAATACAAGGTTGTTGTCTTTCCTGGCCATAATGAACGTCCTTTCTTGTCTGCAAACGCGTGTTCGTTTTACTACATACTCTTAAAGCCCTGCAAGGAAAAAACCTCCCTACCATTTATGATCGCCCGGAAAGGGCCGAGGAAAGTGGAATGGGCCTTTTGGCATACCAAGTCCTTGGGCAAACGATCCGAAGGCATCGGAGCGCCGCTTTTTTCACTTGACAGCTACCTTCTTTTGAAATATTGAACGAACATTCGTTTTGGTTATCCTAGATCTTCCCTCCATCAAACCGTACATCCGACGTACTGCTAGGTCCTTCTCCTCTCAAGTCAATTCAGAGGAGGAGTCTTATCTGCAAACCCTTTAACAATTAAGGAGGGTTAATATGAAACGAATCAGTTCTTTCTTCCTGGCTATGATCTGCATCCTGGGTCTCGGAATCGTGACTCCATCGGTCTCCTTGGGGGCTGGCGGGAGCGGACCCATCATTATTGGGGTCCCCACCTCTCTGGGCTACCCGCCGGGAAAGGAGGCCCTCAATAGCGTGATTATGGCCGTTGAGGAGATCAATGCCAAGGGTGGCGTCAAGGTGGGGGACACGAAGCGGAAGCTGAAGGTGGAATCCGCTGACATCCGGGACGCGGCGCCTGGGGTTCCGGTGCCCGAAGCCCTGCTGGGCTTGGAGAAGATTATCCTGGACAAGAAGGTTCACGCCATTGTTGTAGGACCTTACCGCTCCGAGGCCCTGCTCGCTGGCATGGACCTCATCGCCAAGTACAAGGTACCCATGATCGGTACGATTGCCATGTCTCCCGCATCAGAGGCAAAGATCAAGAAGGCACCGGACAAATATAAATACATCTTTCGGGTCGGTCAGAGTGCCAAAACTTTCATCGGCTACCAGATGGGGATCATGATGTACTTGCAAAAAGAATTCGGCTTCAATCGCGTTTATGCCATGTATCAGGACGTGATGTGGGCCCGAAAGAGTGCCGAGATCCTCACCATGCTCTTGGGCAAGGCAAAGTGGGATGTCCTCGGAAATGAGGCTTATCCCGCGGGTGCAACGGATTACTCGCCCGGCCTGATGAAGGCCCGGGCAGCCGGTGCCCAGATCATTTTCCCCGTTTTTGACCTGCCCCAGGCCGGCGTGCTGGTGAAACAGTGGCGAAGCATGAAGGTCCCTGCCCTGATGGCCGGCATGATCGCCCCCATGGCCGGTGCCGACTCTTGGGAGACCTATGATCGAAAAATTGCAGGTGCCGTCAATGCCGTCATGGAAATCGGAAACGTTCCCGTTCCAAAGGTTCCCGCATCGGTTCGATACTATGAGGCATACAAGAAGAGATGGGGTAAAGAGGTCCAGGAACAGCACGCTCCTGTGGGTGGTTATGAGGCGGTCTATGTCCTTGCAGAGGCCGTTGAGAGAGCCGGCACCATGGATCCTGATGCCGTCGCGGCTGCCCTCGTGAAAACGGATCGGACGGGGGCGATGGGTAGAATCAGATTTGACGAGGGCCACCAGACCATCTTCGGCAACGATCCTAAAGAGACCGCCATGGGTTGTGTAATCCAGTGGCGACAAGGGGGAAAACGGGTGGTCGTCTATCCTGAAAGCATTGCTGAAGACAAGATCAAGCTTCCTTCCTGGCTCAAGCCAGCTAAATAAAAACGGCCTTGGGGGTCTCCTGCCGGGTAGGCCCCCACATCTCCATTCTCAGGGGGAATTCAACCAACATGTTCTTAGGAACGCTGGTCTACGGGTTGGTCAACTCGGTGATCCTCGCCCTGGTGGCCCTGGGCTTTAACCTGACCTTTGGGATCAGCGGTATTGCCAATTTCGCCTACGGTGCACTCTACATTCTATCGGGATTTGGCACCTGGATCTTGCTCAATGCCCTGGGCATCCCCCTCTTCCTTGCCATACCTGCCATGGTATTTGTAACCGCTCTCGTGGGTGGTCTCCTTTATCGGTTTATACTCATCCGGCTTCGAGGGATGGTCATCTCCGAGGTCATCGCCACGTTCGGCATTGGGCTGGCCATCGTGGAGACATTCAGGTTCCTGGGCTTTATTGACGTAAAGTATTCTCTCCCCGTGTTTGCAGATGCGAGTCTCCTGATTGGGGGCGTCTATTTGGATTTCCAAAGGGCCTTTATTGTGGTCCTTGGCTTAGCTCTGACCGGAGCCCTCTGGATTTTCACGCGTCATACCCGAATCGGGCTTGCCTTCAGGGGCATCGCTCAGGACGAGAGGACAGCCCTTGCCTTCGGGATCGACTCGGATCGCATCTCAGCCCTCGCCATGGGCTTCGGTGGAGGGCTCTGCGCTCTGGCCGCAGTGGTTATTCTCCCCCTGAGGACCATATCCGTGGACGCTGGTTATGATGTACTCCTGGAAGCACTCGCTGTTTGCATCGTGGGAGGCCTGGGCAGTTCCGTTGGGGTTATCCTCGCCAGCTTCATCCTTGGCATGGCCCAGACCTTTACGGCCATGTACTGGGGTCCACATTGGATGATGATTGTCACCCTGGTGGCCATTCTAACCATCTTGGCCATCCGACCTTCTGGGCTTTTGGGGAAGCAGAAGGAACTGGAGGAGCGAATTTGACCAGTAATGTGAAACAACGAAAAGAACGCCTGGATCGTGGAATCAAGGTCCGCTCAGAGGACATCTTCGCCCTGACCTCCTGGCGGGAGATGCTTTATGTGTTGATTCCTCGGGTGCTTCCCATGTTCCTCATTATACTCTTTATATTTGTCACGACCCCTTATTGGAAAAGGGTCCTGGTCTCCATGGCCATGATCGGGATTTTGGCCTTGAGCTGGGATCTCCTGGTGAGCACAGGGCTGGTCTCTTTGGGACAGGCCCTCTTCTTTGGTATGGGGGCCTATATTGCGGGCAACTTGAATCACGCATGGGGATGGCCCTATTGGGCGACGATTCCTGTGGCCACGGTGGGAGGGGGTCTTGTGTGTACTCTGGCTCTCGTGCCGGTTCTGAGGTTACGGGGGATCTACTTTGCTATGGTGACGCTCGTGTTACCCCTTGTGTTGGTTCGGCTCATCGAGGCCACAAGGATCTTTGGTGGAACCGAAGGCATAAGCGGTCTTGCCACCTTTCACAATATCGGGGAAGAACTGGCGATCAGTCTGCTTGCCTTCTCAGCGGTGCTTTTCGGTTTCCGACGGCTATTGGGCACAGACTACGGCCTGGTCCTGCAAGGGATTCGGGACAATGACCGCTCAGTGATAAGCGCAGGGATTAACATCTATTGGTTCAAGGCCCAAGCCTTGTTCCTGGCGGGCTCTGCAGGGGCCTTTGCGGGGGCCTTTATGACCCACGCCTATATGTTCGTGGGTATGCCCGTCTTCGCCCTCGACTATTCCATTTTACCTATAGCGTCGGCTGTGGTTGGGGGCATGGGCACCCTGGCTGGCCCTGCACTCGGGGCCTGCATCCTGGTTCCCCTTTCAGAGGCCCTCAGGGCTATGGGTGCCCTTCGCGTGGTCTGCTATGGTCTTTTCCTTGTGATTTTTACCGTGGCGATTCCCGAAGGCATTTTTCCCTACTTGCAGAGGAAGTATCACCAATTCGAACATTGGGTGAAGGTGGAGGCATGAGAGAAACCCATATTTTGCAAGTTAGCCAACTCACCAAGGACTTTGGAGGTGTGCGGGCCGCTAACCAGGTCTCTTTTGACCTGAGGGAGGGAGAATCCCTGGGGATTATAGGGCCCAATGGTTCAGGGAAGACAACAATCGCAAACCTGATCAGCGGCTTTATCCGGCCCGATGAGGGGAGCGTCCGGTTCAAAGGAAAAGAAATTACAGGCATAATGCCTCACAGGATTGCTCAACTCGGTCTTTCGAGGACATTCCAGATGGCGCGGCCCTTCTACCGTCTCCCTGCTTACAAGAATCTGGTGATTCCCCTCTATTCTCCCCGGGTGAGAAGACTTTCTGGTGGAAAATATGGGGATCGTCAGGCTACAGCCATCGATCTCCTGGAAGAAGTCGGATTTGAGCGGGACTCCTTTG
The DNA here is from genome assembly GCA_050124735.1 of Desulfobacteraceae bacterium. GTDB lineage: Bacteria > Desulfobacterota > DSM-4660 > Desulfatiglandales > HGW-15 > JASFEQ01. Next base: position 7,977 of record JASFEQ010000073.1, read on the forward strand.
TTCCTTTCAAACCGGCCAGCGCCCTCCCTCATGGATATCTTAAACGTCTCGAACTGGCCCGCTGCCTGGCCATGCGGCCGGAGCTTATCATCCTGGACGAGCTCTTCTCTGGCCTGAGCATGGCGGAGGTCTCCAGTACCGTGCCCATCATCGAGAAGGTCCAGGCTGAGGGGAAGACCCTCATCATGATCGAACATCGGCTGCGGGAACTTTTCAGAATCGTAGACCGCATCATTGTATTAAACTACGGCCGTAAGATCGCAGAGGGAACGCCAAAGGAAGTCATGGAGAGCGAGGCCGTTAAAGAGGCCTATCTGGGTTCGGAATAGAGGATTTAAGATGCTCAAGGTCCAAAACTTGATGGTCTTCTTTGAAAACGCTTTGGCCCTGAACGACTTCAGCATGGAACTCCAGGACAAGGAACTGCGAGGGGTCATAGGGTCCAACAGCGCTGGCAAGACCACCCTCATGAACGCCCTTTCCGGCCTGATCCTGGACATGAAGATTAAGGAGCAGCGGCGTGGCGGGGAAAGGATCGCGGTCATGGGGGAGATCTTCTATCAGGGAAAAGAAATCAGCCATCTGCCTGCCCCCCATAGGGTTCAACAGGGAATTATTCTCTGCAGGGAACGCCATCCCGTCTTCCCCGAGAGTGACGTGGTGGAGAACCTCAAGATTGCTGGTTACCTGAGAGGCAGAAAAGAGATCCGCGAACGAATGGCGTTTTTCTTTGGACTCTTCCCTCCCATGAAGGCCCATAGAAAAAAGAGGGCCGGTTTTCTGAGTGGAGGGGAACAGCAGATGCTCAGCATCGGGATGGCCCTTGTTGCCCGCCCTAAACTGCTCTTGTTGGATGAACCCCTTTTAGGCCTGAGTCCTATCTTCCAGAGGGAACTGGTTGAAGCCATCCTCCGTATTCGGGACGAGACGGGAATAACTATTCTCATCTGCGAACAGTTCGCAAGGCCCATATTGTCGCGGCTGGATTTCGCGTACGTGATCGAAAATGGAATGTTGGCCTTGTCGGGAAAAGGGCCTGAGTTGATGGAAAATCCGGAGGTCCGCGCCGCCTATTTCGGCGTGTAAGCGGGAATCGTGTGAGGATTATGAGATCCCTTGATATTCATAGCATAGGCGAGGCATTCCAAAAACAGGCGAAGCTAAGTCCTCACAGAACGGCCCTTTTCTACCTGGGGACTGGATATACGTACGAAAGAATCCGCCGTTGGACCCTTTCCTTTGCCCATTCCTTGGCACATGCGGGTATCCAGCCTGGGGATCGGGTAATCCTCTACCTCCCCAATAGCCCCCAGTGGGCAGTCTCCTGGTTAGGGATTCTGACGCTTGGTGCATCAGCTGTGCCCATCACCCCCATATACACGCCCCATGACCTGAAGTACATTGCGGAGGACAGTGGCGCCAAGGCCATTGTGTGCACGGATGTCAACTATGGATATGTGGAGCAGGTACTTTCCGAGACGCAGATCGGGACGGTGATCCATACCAACATGGCGGATCTTTTGCCCGTGTGGAAAAGGGCCTTTGGGGCACTCTTTGACAGAGTGCCTGCGGGAAAAGTGGGCAGAAAGGACTACACGATCTCCTTTCGCCAATGCCTTACGTCCCCACCTAAGCTTCCTTCGGCTCCGACCCTTACTGGTGAAGAGATGGCCATATTGCTCTACACAGGTGGCACGACCAAGTCCCCGAAGGGCGTTCCCATCAGCCACCGCCAATTTTTAGAGGTATCCTGGGTCCATTTCAAGGCCCACGAGGAACTGATCCCGTGGGGAGAGAATGTGATCGTGCAAGGGGCACCGCTCTTTCACATTTTGGGTCAGGTCTTCGGCATGGGGCCCCTTTTGATCTGTGGGGACACCCTCGTTTTACTGCCCCGGATGAATCTGGATGGGATGATGGACGCCATCCATCGGCATAGGGCCAAGACGTTACTGGGCGTACCCGCCCTATACCGGATGATCCTGGATCACGAACGCCTGGACTTCTACGATCTCAGCTCCCTCACCTACTGCATGTGCGGCGGTGACGTACTTCCTAACGAAGTGGCGAGGCGATGGAGGGAACGCATCGGCGTATCCATATCTAATGGCTACGGGGCAACAGAGACGGTGGGTGGCATCTCCATGAGTCCCCCCGGGCGAGAGCATCCTTCTCAGGCGATGGGATTGGTCTTGCCCAACAAAGAGGTGCGCATTGTGGACTCGGAGAGCCTCAATGAAGTGCCTCTGGGAACCCCTGGAGAGATTCTGGTCAGCTCGGATCCCATGGTGGTCAATTATTGGAACAAGCCGGAGGAAACCAGGGAGGCCTTCGTGGAGCTGGATGGAAAGCTCTGGTATCGCACAGCAGATGTGGTGACCATGGACCAAGAGGGGTATCTCTATTTTGTGGACCGAACCGTGGATACCATCAAGCACAAGGGATATCGCATCTCTGCATCAGAGATTGAGGCGGTCCTGCAGGAGCATCCTGCTGTTGTGGGTTCCTGTGTGGTTGGGATACCGGATCCTAAAGTGGGGAACCGGATTAAGGCCTATGTGGTACTCAAAGAGGACATCAAGGGCATGACAGGCTATGATTTGATCCGTTGGTGTCGGGACAAACTCGTCTCCTACAAGGTCCCTCATTATATTGAGTTCAGGGATATGCTGCCCAAATCCAAGGTGGGAAAGCTCTTGAGGCGAGAGATCAGAAGCGAAGAGAAGAAGCGGCTGGAAAAGGGCAAATGGGACGAGGCCTTAGGCGATGATACCTAACCCTTCGCCGCTTTCATCCCTCCTCAAATCCTTTCACGTTGTACACTCAAAATTATGGTCTGTTCGGATAGAGCCGAGCCTTTCATTTTTTTTGGGAGGAAAGACGACGCCACAACACATTTAATCATTGCCTCTCTATACCTTATAGTATTATACGGTTCCAAAGAGCGGCTCAACTGTCCCGAAAGGATCAGGAACACGAACTGGTTAAGAAGGAGATAGGAGATGGATTTTGAGTTTACTCAAGAGCAAAGGGATATTCAGAAGGCGGCCAGGGAGTTTGCTGAACATGAATTCGATAAGGACTATAGTTTGGAGATCGAGAGATCTCGCAAATTTCCTTGGAAGGTCTGGAAGAAGGCCTGTGAGTTGGGGTTTGTGGGAATTGATATCCCAGAAGCATACGGTGGGCAAGGATTTGACCTCCAGGAAAGGGTAATCGTCACAGAGGAGTTCTGTAGGAGTGGTGCAGGCGTGGGTCTGCACGCAAGCCACCCAGGTCTGGGTATAGAAATCATACTCTGGTCAGGAAGTGAAGATCAGAAGAAGAAATATCTCCCACCGCTGTGTGGCGGTGAAGGCCTCTTGTCATCTGCGTTTACGGAACCGGATCGAGGAAGCGACCTTGTCAGTTCCCCCCTATCCACTTCAGCTGTAAAGGATGGGGATCAATATATAATAAATGGTACAAAGACGTTTATTACTTTGGCCAGTATCGCCGAGTTCATCATCGTCCTCTGCCAAACAGACCCTGATGCCAAACCCCCGTACAAAGGACAGAGCACAATCATTGTGGAAACAGACAGAGACGGGATTGATGTGACAGAGCTTGAGAAAATGGGTTGGCACGCAGCGCCCACCACCCAGGTCTCTTTCACCAATGTGAAGGTCCCCGTGCAGAATCTGATTGGCAAACAAAACCAGGGGTTCTATCAATCTATCCAGTTTTTGGACAGGTTTAGAGCGATGATAGGGGCCGCCAGTGTGGGAATGGCCCAAGGGGCCTTTGAGAGGGCCTTGGAACACGCGAAAGCTCGGGAGGCCTTTGGCCGTAAGATTGGCCAATTTCAGGCCATTTCGCATAAGCTGGCGGAGATGGTTACCAAGATAGAGACGGCCAGACTCCTCGTCTACAAGGCCGGCTGGAAGCTTGATCGTAAGGGGAAGGTGGATCCCATGCTTTTCTCTATGGCCAAGTGGTATCCGGCTCGGGTCGCCGTTGAGGTATGCGACGAAGCCATTGAAATTCTAGGGGGATATGGGTACATGCTGGAAAATGAAGTGGAGCGCTTCTACCGTGATGCCCGGGCCCTAGAGATTGTGGAAGGAACCCGGGAAATCCACAAGAACACCATAGCCAGGTTCATGTTGGGGAAGCTGGGCTAGGAAATGATTTACCTGCAAATTCCATAATTGGGACTAACAACCCGAGGGGTCATTGCGACCCCCGCGGAGGCGGGGGGAAGCAATCTCTATTTGCTATAGCCACTTTTGAGGGTGTTTCATTGAGATTGCCGCGTCGCCTTTGACCTGCCTGTCTTCGCTTTCGCTCAGGGGCGGCGGACGGGCTCCTCGCAATGACGTTATTGTGTGGCGTTTGATCTTTGCTCCTGAGCTTCAGCTTGTGTATATCGGCGCAGGAAAATGGAAGAAAGAAAAAATTCCGACAGAATGACGGCCAGGGAGAGGATTAAGGCACTTATCCTGAACCAACCCATTGATAGAGTCCCCTTCATCCCCTTCTTTCTTGGATACCTTGCTCTCAATAACGGCCTAAAGCTCTATGATTTCTTTACCAAGCCCCATATCGCCTTCAAGGCTGGTTTAGAGACCATGAAGGCGTATCCTTGGGCCAGTATAAGGCCGGCATATGACTGGGCGGATCATGGGGCTTGGGAGTTTGGTGGAAAGATCGGCTGGCCAGAAACAGATGCGCGAATGACCCCCTTCACCCCTGAGCCCCTGATTAGGGAACCTTTGGAGGTGGATTCCCTCCGGGAGCCTGATCCCTTAGAAACAGATTGGTTCAGACATTTCCATATCTTTAATGAGATCTGCGTACAGCACGGGTTCTCGGCCCAGCTTCCCTCAGCGAGTATTATGTCTCCCATGAGTTCCATTCTAGGAAGCACGGGGCTTATGAAGTGGATGATCAAACATCCTGAAGCCGTGCACCGCCTGGCTGAAAAGGTGCTCCGTTTTAATACGAAAGTGGCTAGAATCACTTTGGAGAAATACGGGGCCAAAAATTGTAGCGTGACGACGCAAGTCCCCTTAGAATCCAACCACGTCCTGTCCCCTGACGCCTTTGAAGAATTCTGCCTGCCCTACATAACCAAGCTGCACCGACTTTATCTTGAGAGTGGCGTGCGCGCAACCATGATACACCTATGTGGAGATCATAAGCGTAATCTCAAATACTGGAAAAAGGTCCCTGTCCCTGAGAGGGCGATCTTTAGTATTGGGGATGATATGGATTTAAAAGGGACGGGAGATTTCTTGGGGGAAAATTTCATCCTGGCAGGGAATATGTCTACCACAGTCCTTCAATTCGGAACCAGATCAGAGGTAAAGGAGGAGGCCAGGAGATGCCTTAGCCAGGGCAAAAGACGCCCTGGCGGGTTTATCCTGATGCCCGCCTGTGAGTGGCCCCCCATGGCACCTCCAGAAAATCTTGAGGCGGTCAGGGAGGCCATTATGGAATATGGTTTTTATTAGTGCTGAGACAAAATGAAGAAAGGAATAAAGATGGACCACACAGACTGGGTAAGGCGGGAATTGAAGCCGCTGACCGAGTCCCTCGGTTTCAGATACACGCCCCGTGATGAGTTGAAAGACCGACTGAGTAGGCTCAGAGAAAACATGCAGAGTGCGGGAATAGAGTCACTCCTGGTGGCCCAGAAGATGGACCTTTATTACCTTTCCGGCACCACCCAGGATGGCCTTCTTTTCATCCCTTTAGAAGGCAAACCCCTGCTCATGATCAAGAGGGAGATGGAAAGGGCCCGATTAGAATCCACCCTTGAGGAAATCGTGGCTCTAAAATCAATCCGTGACCTCCCTTCACTTATACGCAGTCACTGGGGGAAGCTCCCCCCAGAGCTTGGCCTGCCCATGGATGTGCT
>JASFEQ010000074.1:0-13754 GCA_050124735.1 Desulfobacteraceae bacterium
AGTCGGAATCATAGACCCCCATGACCTGCGCCGTGGCCCCTGCTGGGTTGGTCAAGGGACCTAACAGATTGAAAATCGTACGGATACCAATCTCCTGTCTGGGAAGGGCAGGGTACTTCATCGCGCCATAAAATAGAGGGGCATAGAGAAAGGCTATTCCCAATTCATCCATACACCGCGTGGCGTTGGCATGGTTGATGTCCAGTTTCAGTCCCAGGGCTTTGAGCACATCGGCGCTGCCGCAGTGGCTGGAGACCGCCCGCTGGCCATGCTTGGCCACCTTAATGCCGCCTCCCGCCACGACAAAGGCGGTAGCCGTGGATACGTTGAAAGTATGGGTCCCATCTCCACCTGTGCCACAGGTGTCCAGGATGGTTTCGTCTTCAATGTTTATTTCATCCCGATCAATGTTCACCAAATGATTATTAAGCTGTATTTTCGTTGCCCGCCCCCTCATCGCCTTTGCCGCGCCAGTGATCTCGTCCACAGTCTCGCCCTTTACCCTAAGGGCAGTGATCAATGAGCCGATCTGGGCAGATGTGGCCAGACCCGTCAGAATTTCATTCATAGCCTCCGCCATCTCCTCTTCTGTCAGATCATGCCCCCTTACCACTTTTGCAATAGCATCTTTTATCATCTAAACTCCCTCCTTTTTAGAAGATATTTGGCAATTTTAAATAAGAAAGGCCGTGGATTCTCTGCCCCACGGCCTTTCTCAATCACACAAAACAAAAAACCGTAGGTCTCAAGAAGTGAGCCCACGGTTTTTTTGCCTACAGAATTATGCTGGTATCAGCGGCCTCACCTCCTCAAGGAGCTGAGCCACCACCAACTATTTAGCCTAAGCTTCATCTTATTTTCCGTTTGCGAGTGCATGCTTTGCTTTATATAAAATGGGAGATGGATCTGTCAAGCAGATTTTTCTTCATAAAAAATGCCTCTATCAGCAGCAATGCCCAAGATGCCCACTCAGGACTTGACAACCCGCTTTTAAGTGATCATTAACTCTTATCATCAGCTTTTTTCCTGCGGTTTGAAAACAGGCCCAAAAAGATCTATTATGGAAAGCAGGGACCTCCCTCAATTTTCTCTTCATGCCATCAGGGGGGAATAATGAAACAGATTGGGAAACTGCATATACTTACGGATATTGTGCTGCAAAATCGCTTCTCTCACGTGGAACTGGCCAAATTGGCGATCCGTGGGGGGGCTGATACGATCCAGTTCCGTCAGAAAAGTGGATCTACGCGTGAGATGATCCAGGTTGCCCGCGATGTGAAACAGGTGTGTGCAGAGAGTGGCGTCACCTTCATGGTGAACGATCGAGTGGATGTGGCCATTGCCTCAGAGGCAGATGGTGTCCACCTGGGGCAAGATGATTTCCCCATTCCCCTGGCTCGGGAATTAGTTGGAAAAGAGCGGATTATAGGGGGATCCGCTGCCACCTTGGAGGAGGCCCGCAGATGCCTTTCAGAAGGAGCGGACTACGTGGGATTCGGGCCTGTCTACCCAACCACCTCCAAGGACGATGCTGGACCTGTGAGCGGCATTGCCGTACTCAAAGGCGTGGTCGAGAGCATTCCTTTGCCCATTATTGCCATTGGCGGTGTGGGTGCAGAGAATACGGCTGAAGTTATGGAGGCGGGCGCTCACGGCATTGCCGTGATCTCGGCGGTCTGCTGCCGAGAAGATCCGGAACAGGCGACCAGGGCCCTCCACAGGGCACTGCGCAACGCAGGGGGGTAATACTTTTTTAGCCGGTTAGCCCGCCAAGATCACCCAGCTGTTTCAAAGATCTAAACGGCTGGTAGCGTTCAGAAGTGTTGACATTTGATGTGGTTTACTCGGAGGCAATGCCGGTCTCCGAAAGATGATATCTCAAAAAGAGTTCCACCCCACTCCGCAGTGGTCTGATTTTTGAGGCTTTACGCCCATAATCCTATCGCAGAATGTCCGGTTTTTATTTGAGAAATTTCCCTTAGAGCCGCAAAAATCAGACCACCGGCTATGAGCGTAATAGATATCATCTTGAGGAGATCGGTATTGCCGAAGAATCGGCTATCCAGCTATAACTTGGTCTCTTTAGCGGCCGTGTCAACACTCTTGAACGTTACTAGACGGTTGCAACGGAGGTAAGGGGGTCGCCATGTCTCAGACGCTATCTGATATTGGAGAATTTGGACTCATTGACCGAATTCACGAACTCCTTGAAAAGGAAGGCCTGAGCGCTCCTGGCATAACCATAGGCATCGGGGACGATGCCGCCGCTTTCCGTGCCCGTGCAGGCTATGAACTCCTGGTCACCTGTGACGCTATGGTGGAGGGACGACACTACCTGCCTGAGCATATCAGTCCTCTAAATTTAGGGCGCCGCGCCATGGCACTGAACATCAGTGACATTGGTGCCATGGGGGGACGACCTCTTTATGCCCTCATCTCCCTTGGGTTGAGGGCGGAGACGCTCGTCACTGATGTGGAAGCCATGTATCGTGGATTCATTACAGAACTCAATCCACTTGAGGCCTCGATCATCGGTGGCAATGTGACGAAAGCTGAACATGCCACGTTTGTCGATATCACTTTGATTGGAGAGGTGGAGCAGGGTAAGATGCTTCGCCGCTCCACGGCAAAGGCTGGGGAAGCAATTCTCGTTACAGGATATCCTGGCCAGGCAGCGGCTGGACTATTTTTGCTGCTGAACGCTCAACCCACTGAGGACTTGAGCGAACATCCGCTGGTGCGAACCTTTAATACACCCTCTCATCGAGCACGTGAGGGGAGGGCGATCGCCCAATCAGGATATGCAACCGCAATGATCGATACGAGCGATGGATTCCTCGGAGATTTGGGTCATATTTGTAAAGAGAGTGGGGTGGGTGCCAGGCTAATTCTGGAAAACCTGCCTATAAGAGAGGTGTTAAGAGGGACTGCCCCCCAGATGGGCAGGGAACCGTTTGACCTGGTCCTGGAGGAAAGTGATGATTATGAGCTGATCATTATCTGTCCCGTCCAGAAGGTAGATAGGATCCGCTCTGCTGTTGCCACAGTGAGTGAGGTCCCTGTCACTGAGGTGGGGCGAATCACCGAAGCGGCTCATGGTATTAAGCTCGTACACCCAGATGGCACTGAACGCGCAGTGACCCCTGACGGCTGGGATCATTTCAGTAAATAAGGAGTCGGCTATGTTTGATCAAAAATTGGCAAAAAAGGCGGCAGAAAATCTCAACATTATGCGCAAGAAAAAGCCTTTGGTTCACAACATCACCAATTATGTGGTCATGAATAGCACGGCGAATGCATTGCTGGCATGCGGTGCTTCACCTGTAATGGCCCACGCTCAAGAGGAAGTGCAGGAGATGGTATCTCTAGCAGGGGCTTTGGTGCTGAATATCGGCACCCTTACCCCTTACTGGATCGATTCCATGTTAATGGCAGGAAAGCGCGCCAATGAAATGAATGTCCCTATTATCCTGGATCCAGTGGGTTCAGGGGCCACGAAGCTCCGTACCCAGGCCGCTAAAAAGCTTATCGATAACCTTTCAATCCGGGTGGTTCGGGGGAACGCTTCTGAGGTGCTTTCCCTGGCACACGAGGGATCCCGAACCAAAGGGGTAGACGCTATTCATAGCGTGGATGAAGCGGCAGATGCGGCTATCGTTTTGGCCAGGGAATTGGATACCACCCTGGCTATCACCGGCGAAGTGGATCTGATTACTGACGGTGTGCGTGTTTATATGGTTTACAATGGACATGAACTTATGGGATACGTCACGGGCACCGGCTGCACAGCCACGTCCCTTATTGGCGCATTTCTGGCTGTGGATCAGGATTCCGTGGAGGCCGCTTCCACTGCATTGGCCTACTTTGGGCTTGCGGGTGAAAAGGGGGCAGAAACCGCCAAGGCACCTGGTAGTTTCCAGGTGGCTCTGCTCGATGCCCTCTTTGTTATTGATGGCGAAGCCTTACAAAAGGGGGCCAAGATTAGGACTTAAGAAAATCGAGGGCAGAGCTGCTCGTCGTGGTGCGCTCCGACCGGCATCCCTACGCCTCACTTGAGGCGGACGGGCACTCAGGCGAGGTGGGCAGGTCTGCCCTCGATTTTCTAAAAGATTGATCTCTTGTATTTCTTTGTGGTAGTATAAGTCTGTGAAACTTTTAAGTTTTGCAGTGAAGAACAAGAAATCATGACAAAGCTCTATATTCTCGAGGGTCCCGACAAGGGACAATCTTTTGAACTCAGGGGCAAAATGACCTCTATTGGTCGGTCCCATGAAAACCACATTCAAATGCAGGACAGATTTGTCTCTCGCAAGCATTTGGAGATATCCAGGAGAGACAGCAAGTTCTTTCTCAAGGACTTGAATAGCGAAAACGGGACCTTTGTTGATGGTGAACCCTTAAAGCCTGGCAAAGAATTGGAAGTGAAGCAGGGGCTTCCCATCTCCATCGGGATGAGCGTACTCTGTCTGGGAAGAGGATGCACTGAATATATCCTCGCTTTTCTGGATTCCCTCGAACTTTCCAAGGAACTCAGCGAAAAGGTGGGTGAGGCCCAAAAAGACAGGCCCATGACCGCGAAACAAAATATGGAATTGATCTATAAGGTCTCCCATGTTTTGGGTCAAACCTTGGATATCAATGAAATGCTGGAAAAGATACTGGAGTATATCTTCGATCTTCTCAAGAGAATCGATAGGGGAGCCATTATCCTGGTCAATGATAAGACAGGAGAGACGACGCAGGTCCTAATCAGGAACAAGGAAGGTCTCATCGATAACAGGATGAGGTATAGCGAGGCGGTGGTGGAGCGCGTCTTAGAGACGGGGAAAGCCGTTATGATTCCTGATGCCCAGGCTGAAGATGCATCAGAACTGGCGGAGACCATGGAGCTGGTGGAAATCGGCTCGGTCATGTGTGTCCCCCTGATCAGTAAATCAGAGATCAGAGGTGTTATTTACGTGGACTCCCTTCAAAAGCCATACGGATTTCGACGAGAGGACCTTTCTCTTCTTACTGCGCTAAGCAGCCCTGCCGCCATTGCCATAGAGAACGCACTGCTTCATGAACGTTTAGAAGAAGTCAAGCAAGATGGGGACAAAATGTGAGGATCAGTGAGGACTCGAAAGGGGTTAGCTTCAAGAGGAGCTAACCCCTTTTTTGTCTTAACCCTTGACGGCTTCGTAAAAAGTCCAACTGCCGTTCCACAAGCCGTTCGACAAGCTTACGGTCCTGAGCAGGGTCGAAGGACTCACGGCCCTGAGCAAGGCCGAAGGGCTGCCTTACGCTTCATCTTTCGTCATTGCCGTGTACTGTAAGCACGCCTCATTCCTCAAGATTCGCAAGCCTTGCATTTGGAGCTTTCTACTTTGCCGTCCCATTTTTGACTTTTTACGAGTTTATTAACCTTTAATGATTCTCGGAATCATCATGTGGTTTTGTGGGCAGAGGGATATGGGGTTTTGGTAGCAACAACCCGCAAAGGCGACAATATATTTCCTCATGTCTGGGAAGGAGACGATTTCATCTACGAAGCCCCTGTTGGCACAGTAAATGGGTCTGGAATTATCATAGTATTGTTGGGCCAGTTCATTCATCTTCTCGATAACCGGTTCGAGGGTTCGATCTGCATCCTTCTCCTTAACCAGTCTTCTAGCAAATGAGGCCGCAGCCGCTGTCTCTCCATGCATCACATAAATCTCGGTGGTGGGGGTCCCAAGTGTAAATGCATTGTGGTTATTCGCTGTGGGCCCTCCCATGATGTAATGGGCCGCCGCAGTTCCCTTTCTGAGCACAATGCATATCATGGGGACATCGGTCTGCTCAATGGAGTATATGAGAGACTGCCCCAGACCCAGCAGTTCCGCCTTTTCCGCAATGTCTCCCACATCGATGCCGGTCGTGTCCTGAAACCAGACGATAGGAACCCGGTCTCGACCGCAGAGGGTGACAAATTCATTCAACTTGATCAATCCCTGGCGGTAGAGCTTTCCCCCAATGCCAGGATAGGGTGCATACTCGGGATAGTTCTGGCCCAGAAATCCCTGGCGATTGCCGATAAAGCCCATCAAGAAGCCATCAATCTTGGCCAGTCCGGTATAGACTTCAGGGCCATAATCAGGCCTGAATTCCATGTGCTCGCTGTTATCGAAAAGCCTAGAGAGCATCTCATCAAAGTTGTAACTCCTCTTCTGGTTAAAGGCGATGATGTGGTTAATGTCTTCCCCGGGGAACTTGGGTTCTTTGGGTACATCCACCCGGAAGAAGTGAGGGTCGTAAGCAGGCATCATATCCATATATTTTTTCAATGCGTCCAGGACACCCTCCTCTGTGTCATAGACCTCTTTGAAAAACCCCGTTTCATTATGGTGGATGGGAACGCTCCCAGGCGGCACCTGTTTGAAGTGGCGCGTGGCTTCAATAAGCTGTTCCGCACCTTCCTCATCAAAATACCCTTTAGGGCTCATCCCACTCACAATACCACCGCCCCCAACGGCGATGTTGGCGTCCTTGTGGGCCAAGAGGATGGTGGGGCTAATCCCCTGATATCCGCCGCCGGCGGGGTTTGTACCGTAGATACCCGCCAGAATGGGCACACCCACTTTTTCCAGTTCAGCGTGGCGGAAAAAGGTAGTTCCATTTCCCCTCCTATTGGCATAGACTTCTTGTTGTTCAGTCAGTTTCACGCCGCTGCAATTAACGATCCACACAAGAGGCACGTGCAGCCTTTTGGCCATGTCAGTAACCCTGAGTTGGTTATCTGCCTGTCCCGCAATCCAGGCCCCGGCCATCACCTTGTTGTCAAAACCGATCACCACGGCCCATTTGCCGTTGATCTTGGCGAGTCCATCAATCACGCCCGTCGTTCCCTCCTCGTTAAACTGGGGGTCATACAAAGTGTGAAGCGGACACCAGGTTCCTGGATCAATGAGATAATCTATCCTTTCCCAGACAGTTAACTGTCCTCTTTTCTTGACGACCTCGGCCGGTATCCCTGCAGTTTTCACCGCTTCTATGGCTTCAGCCACCTCTTTTTCTACCGCCATGATCTGGGCAAGATTCTCTTTTGTGTCCTCCTTTTGTTTGTCGGTGAGAGGTCTCCCGATGGGGGTCATTTCCTCAAAATAAGGTCTCATTTCTCCCTCCTTTTTTCATATAGTGAGAAGTGATGAGTAACGAGTAAATAGTACAGCCCTAGCATTCAAAAAACCAAATAGGTTTAGGCTAGGGCTCGTTACCCGTCACTTGTTACTTGTCACTCTGTTATCTATTTGCCTTACGGATGCCCAGCTGATCAAGCGCAATAATCCATTTGCAGATATTTGAAGAGCCCTCCACCATCTGATAGGTGGGGGCATCCCGATAGTACCTGGCGACCGGATATTCTGTAGAATATCCATAGGCTCCCAGGAGCTTCATGGCCACTTGCGAGGCCTTCACCGCCACTTCCCCTGCCAGATATTTGGCATGGGCCACCTCCAGGGTGTTGCCCAATTGCCCCTGGTCCTTTTGCCATGCCGCCTTGTAGACCAGGAGGCGGGCCGCCTCAAGTTCGGTCGCGATCTGAGCGACCAAATCCTGGTTCATCTGAAACTCACCAATGGGTTTGCCGAATTGCTCCCTTTCCTGGGAATAGGATGTGACCGCGTCGAGGCATGCCTGGGCGACGCCAATGCCACCCGCAGCCGCTGAAAGACGTGTCTGATTGAGGGATCCGAAGACGATTTTTGCACCGTCACCAGGGTTTCCCAATATGTTTTCTTTAGGGACTTTTGTGTCTTCCAGAATGACTTCACCCGTGGGGGAGGAACGGGAGCCCATTTTATCCAGGTCTGTGGTGGTAATGCCATTGAAGTTCTTGGGCTCTATGGCAAAGGCAGACAGACCCCTGCCTCTTGCCTCCCTATCCGTATAGGCATAATAGATGAGCACATCCGCGATGGTCGCGTTTGAGATCCAGGTCTTGGTTCCGTTGAGAACCCAGTGATCACCTTTGTCAACCGCTGTGGATTTCATGGCCATCACATCGGAACCCGCATTCGGTTCAGTGATGGCGAAACCGCCCATGTATTCGGCGCTTACAAGTTTCGGGATGTATTTCTTCTTGAGCTCCTCTGATCCGTATCGAAATATGGTGAACGCACAGCCCAGCGCCAACATGTTTACCTGCACCCTGATAGAACTGGAGGCCCTGGCAATCTCTTCTGTGAGTATCATGGCAGCCAACCAGCCCATGCCATTGCCGCCATACTCTTCAGGAATGACAGTTCCAAAAACACCCAGTTCGCCCATGGGCTTGATCACCTCTTCGTAAGGGAGATAGTGTTTTTCATCCCACTCGTCAGCAAATGGTGCAATCTTTTCTGCGGCAAAGTCGCGCGCCATCTCTCGCAGCATCTGCAGTTCATCACTCAATGTAAAATCCATAACTCTCCTCCTTCTTGTTTTGAAGTCAAAAACCTGGTCCTCTGGGCCCGAGTTCTTGACTTTAGCAGGGCCGGAGGTTCCGACAGCAGCTATGATGGCTTGTTTTAAAGCAAAGGAATATAAACCATCGATCTTTGAATAACAACAAAATTATTTGGTAACGTTGCAGTGGGTGAGAATTCGGGGTTTGCTCCACTTAGAAATCACAGCGCAGGCAGCGTCGTGCCTCACAGAGGGCCGAACGTTCATCGAGCCCCAGTTCCGCCTCCTGGAAATTCCTGGCACGCTCGCTTGCGGGAAGTTCCGGCATCTTGGGCCGGACGAGCTTCTCATCATCCTCGGTCAATTCCAGTTTGCTCACTTGCAGGTGCGGCTTGGGATACCAGTAACCCGAGTACTCTTTTCCTCGAAGGTAGCAGTCTATGGAAACGGCAGCCCGGTGCCCAGCTGCGATCGCCTTCACCACTGTCGCCGGTCCGGTGACCGCGTCACCGCCTGCAAAGAACCCAGGAATGTTGGTCGCCAGTGTTTTTTCGTCCACGACAAAGCTATGCCACCGGCTAACCTCGAATCCATGACCTTCTCGCAAAAAGGAGAGATCAGGCTCCTGGCCAATGGCCGGGAGAATAACGTCGCACTCAATGACAAACTCCGATCCCTCTATGGCAACCGGGCGTCTTCGGCCTGAGGCATCTGGCTCTCCCAGTTCATTGCGGATACATTGCATACCCACCACCTTGCCCCCATCCCCAATGATACGCACCGGTGAAGTGAGGAAGTCCAAGTGTATCCCTTCCTCTATGGCGGCCTCTATCTCAGCAGGGTTGGCTGGCATCTGCTCCTGCAGCCGTCGGTAAACAATATGGACCTCCTCCGCACCCAACCGCAGAGATGTGCGGGCCGCGTCTATGGCCGAGTTTCCGCCCCCTATGACACAGATCTTGCGTCCTGGCGACCTTTTCTCTTCTAGGTTTACCTTCTTCAGGAATGTGGTGGCGTCAACAAAACCCTCGAACTCATCTTCGCCAGGTACCCTGAGCTTTAGACCCTTGTGGGCTCCTACACCCATGAAGAAGGCCTTGTAACCCTGACTCTTGAGTTCATCGAAGGTTAGGTCTTTTCCCACACACACGCCTAAACGGATTTCCACGCCAAGACGCTTGATGGCCTCGATTTCATCATTCAGCACGTCGCGGGGAAGCCTGTATTCGGGAATGCCCGCTCGAAGCCAGCCGCCCGGTTCAGGGAGCTGTTCAAAAATTGTGACCGGATACCCCTTCTGGGCTAGATCATGGGCCACAGTAAGTCCCGCGGGTCCGGAGCCTATAATCGCAACCCTGTCGTCAGGAAAGAACACGGGCGCAGGTTCGATTTCTTTGAGTTTATGCCGCATGCTGTCCGCTGCAAAGCGCTTCAAGCCACAGATGCTGATTGGCTCATCCACCTCGCCTCGCCTGCAGTTGGTCTCGCACGGATGAGGGCAGACACGGCCGAGAACCATAGGAAGGGGGTTCTCCTTGCGAATAATATCCCAGGCCTCCTCGATTTTACCGTGGCCAATAAGGGCCGTGTAAGTGGATACATCCTGACCCATAGGACACGTGGACTGGCAGGGTGGGGCACTGAGTCGCTTGCAGACACCGCTGGGACAGTGCTTGTCATAGATGTGGGCCTCGTACTCATGCCTGAAATAGCGGAGCGTACTCAGCACAGGATTGGGCGCGGTCTGGCCCAGTCCGCACAAGGAGGCTGACTGAAGCACTCTGGCAAACCGCTCAAGCCTGTCCAAATCCTCTGGAACCCCTTGCCCTTGGGAGATCCTTTCGAGAATATTCAGCAGTTGTTGAGTCCCTTCGCGGCAAGGGGTGCACTTACCACAGGATTCTTCTGCAGTGAACCCAAGGAAGAATTTGGCGATATCCACCATGCAGCTGGTCTCGTCCATCACCACCATGCCACCGGACCCCACGATCGCCCCGGTCTCGGCAATGGACTCATAGTCCACGGGCGTTTCAATGAGGCTAGCGGGGACACAGCCTCCAGAGGGTCCACCAAGCTGAACGGCCTTGAACTGCCTACCGTCGGGGATCCCTCCGCCGATATCGTAGATAATGGAACGAAGCGGGATGCCCATGGGGACCTCAATGAGCCCAATGTTCCTGACTTGGCCGGAAAGGGCAAAGACCTTTGTTCCCTTGCTCTTTTCCGTTCCAAGGCTGCTGAACCAGTCCGCGCCGCGGTGCATGATCTGCGGGACGTTCGCCAAGCTTTCCACGTTGTTAAGGACCGAGGGACGGTCCCACAGCCCCTTGTGGGCCGGAAAGGGAGGCCGCGGTCTGGGCATACCCCGTTTTCCCTCAATGGAACGCATCAGCGCCGTCTCTTCGCCGCAAACAAAGGCACCTGCGCCGTAATAAAGCTCGATGTCCATGTGGAAACCAGAACCCAAAATATCCTCGCCGAGTAGCCCGTATTCTTTGGCCTGCCCAATGGCCGTGTGGAGGCGCTGGATGGCAAGGGGATATTCTGCACGGACGTAAATATATCCCTTGTGGGCCCCGATCGCTTTGGCGCCTATGATCATCCCTTCCAAGACGGCGTGCGGGTCACTCTCCAAAATAGAACGGTCCATGAAGGCGCCCGGGTCACCCTCGTCGGCATTGCAGAGCATGTACTTGGGACTTCCCTCGGCAGCAGCGCAAAACTGCCATTTTAAGCCGGTAGGAAAGCCGGCGCCGCCGCGCCCTCTCAGGCCCGAGACCTTCATCTCTTCCACAATCTGCTCGGGCGTCATTTCCAGGAGTGCCTTGGCGGTGCCAAGGTAGCCATCACGGGCAATATATTCGTCAATCTTCTCAGGATCGATGAGGCCTCGATTTTTGAGGGCCACAAGGATCTGACGGCTGAAAAAGCCAATGTCCCTGATCTTGGGGATGAGTTCGGCAGCTTCGGGGCTCTCAAAGAGGTGCTCTTTTACCACACGGCCTTTGAGGAGGTATTCCTCCACAAAGTAAGGAACATCTTCCACAGATAGCTTTTGGTAAAAGATCTCGTCCGGATAGGCAATCATCAGGGGGCCGGCCGCACAGAAGCCGTTGCATCCCGTTGTGGCAACATATATCTCCTCTTGAAGATCGTTCTTTGCGATTTCCTCAACCAGCGCATCCTTCAGATTGAGTGAGCCGTTGGCCACGCAACTGGTGCCAGCACAAATCAGAAGGTGAACGCGATACTTCTTTTCCATAAATTTCGCCTCGTTGTTAACTTCTCTCCAGGGTGACCTAATAGGTGGTTTCGCTGCCTAAGGCCAGAGCGTAATCGGAAACCGGATTGCCCTTCATGACATGTTCATCAAATATTTTCTCGGCCTTCTCAGGATCGAGATTGACATACTTTATGGGGGCCGACTCCTTCACCTCCACGGTGATCATAGGCTCACGATTGCAGAGCCCTGCACAGCCTGACGATGTGAGAATGACGTCGGTCGCTCCGCTCCCCTCCAGTTTCTCAAGGAACGTACTCATGATCTTCCGTGCCCCGGCTGCGATTCCGCACGTTCCCATATGGACGGTAATTTTTACGCGGTAAGTGCCGTCTCTCAGGGTAACGGTCCCTTTCATAGACTCTTTGATCTTCTTGAGGTCTTCCACTCGCAGCTTAGCCATTTTTTTTGCCTCCGTCGGTGGCATTGATGTTGTCACGGGTATTTCTTAGGGTATCCTTGATCAGCTTCAGAACCGCTGGATCGTTTATGGGTGTGGTGCCATTCAGTTCCGCCTTAATCAACCGGGTATCCACTCTCTTTTTTTCTCCGTCGAAATCGGACTCGTAGACGAAATCCACATCCGGGTTGCCCAAAATGAGGGAGATCAGGGTTGCGCCCATATCCCCGAGAGGTTTTCGATCAATATGGCTTGCCTGAAAGGTCCCCCTCACCTCAGTACCTTGGCCCAGTTCTGAAGTGATGGAAAAATCACCACCCGCCTCCCGGGTGGCCTGATGCAGCAAGGCCAGACCTAAGCCAACGCGACGGGTCGTGCGGGTCGTAAAAAATGGGTCGCCTGCTTTTTCTACCATGTTCCGGTCCATTCCGCGGCCGTCGTCTCGAATGACGATTTGAAGTCGATCTCTCTCAGTATCTTGCGAAATAATGATCTCTACCAACTCGGCGCCAGCGGCGGTCGCATTCTCCGCGATGTCCAATATGTGAAGCGAGAGATCTTCCATGAGCTGGTGGTTTATTCGGAAAGTACCGCGCGACCTTCCCGGCCTGCCAACGCAAGCCTCAACTCGGCCATGTCCGGACAAGCCACATGAATACGAGTCCGCCCCTCCCCAATTTCTTCAATCATATGGGCATCCGAGGCGATGATAAACGGGAACCTTGCATACTCCCTGAAGCGAGCGCGGGCCTGATGCAGGCTCATGCGCTTTGTAATCTCAAGGGCGTCCAGGTTCAGGCCTTCTGGGATGAATCCCAGTTGATTGACCAGGCTGAAGCTATCGCGGTCGATGTGGGCCGCAATGACAAGCCCCTGGCGGTCGTGTATCCCGGCCACCACTTCTTCTACAGGGAGAGTCGTAGCCCCGATTAGGAGGCGCTTATTAATCCCTTCAACCTCGTCGAATTCATTTGCCACAACTTGGATGCCAAACGAACTCTCGTCGTTCTCGCCGGGTTGGAGATTTTGGTAAACAAGCTCTTGCATGGAAAGCGCACCCTCGATTCCCTCGAAGAGACCTAGAATATGGGCCTCTTCCAATGTGGTCACCTCTATACCCGGGATGACACAGAGGTCTGTTTCGCGAGCTGCAGCAATCACGGCCGGTGTGTTTTCGGCACTGTTATGGTCCGTGATGGCAATAATGGCCAATTTTTTTTCGCAGGCTTCCTGAATGATTTTGCCGGGTGTCATGTCGAGAGTGGCACATGGTGAAAGACAGGTATGAATGTGGAGATCCACACCCACTGCCTCTAATGCTTGCGCTGCCTTTCTGCCCAAGAACGCCCCTCGAATGCCCACGCTTCATACACGTCAGATGCCGGAAACGCCCAGCTCAAAAAGTCGGCCCACCAGTTCAAAGGTTGGGAGCCTGCTGGTCATAATGGGCACCTCTTCGGCTTCAGCCTTTTGTATGGTTTCCTTCTCAGGCTCTCTGCCGTTCACCAGAATAATTCCTGAGAGGGCCTTCATTGCCGCAACCGCCACAATGTTTTGGTGCGTCTGGAGCGTGACCCATAAATCGCCTTCGTTGGCATTGGCCATGACGTCGCTCATCAGATCGCTGGCATAGCCCCGGGTCACGCCCACATCGAGACGATGGCCGCC
>JASFEQ010000075.1:0-13679 GCA_050124735.1 Desulfobacteraceae bacterium
TTCATCCACCATGTTGCTCCCAAGAGGTCCCGGCCTATAAAGGGCCACCAAGGCGACCAAGTCCTCAAATACTTCCGGTTTAAGCCTCCTGAGCAAATCCTTCATCCCCGAGCTTTCCAGTTGGAAGATACCTGTGGTTTTTCCTTCTTGGCAAAGTTTGTAGGTGGCTTCGTCGTCGAGGGGGATCTTTTCTATTTCAATGATTTGGCCGGAAGATTCCTCTATGAGTCTCAGGGTCTGTTTTATGACGGTTAGGGTCTTCAGCCCCAGGAAATCGAACTTGATCAGACCCAATTTCTCGATCTGATTCATGGTGTATTGGGTCATGACTTCGTCATTGGTTCCTTTAAAAAGAGGGAGATATTCTACGAGGGCTCTGTCTGAAATGACCACGCCAGAGGCATGCGTTGAGGCATGTCTTGAAAGTCCCTCCAGTGAACGTGAAATCTTCAAAAGCCTTTTTTCGTTTTCTTGTCCCTCTTGCATTCTCCTAAGTTCAGGCTCGTCCTCAATCGCCTTCACCAACCTCACGTTAGGCCCTTCAGGGACGAGTTTGGCAATCCTGTCCACCTCTGAGTAAGGGATATTCAGACTTCGCCCCACATCTCTTATGACGGCCCTCGCCTTCATTGTGCCGAAGGTAATTATTTGGCAAACGTTTTCCCTCCCATATTTCTCAGCTACATATTTGATCACGTCGTCTCTTCCGTTTATGCAAAAATCAATATCAATGTCGGGCATGCTAATGCGCTGGGGGTTTAGGAATCGTTCGAAGAGCAGACCATATTGCATAGGATCGATGTCTGTGATATTGAGGCAGTATGCCACCAGGGAGCCAGCCGCTGATCCACGGCCAGGGCCCACGGGGATGTGAGAGCGCCGAGCGTAGTCAATGAAATCGGCCACGATGAGGAAGTAGCCGGAAAAACCCATCTTTGTGATGATATCAAGCTCAAAGTCGAGCCTTTCCCTGTATTCTGTCACCAATTCTGATGAGATGGCCGTCCCTTCTTCCTCCTCCTTCTGGGCCAGCCGTCTCTTGAGCCCCCTTTGCGCCTCCTCAGCAAGCATTTCTTCCAGGCTTCTTCTGTCAGGAACCGTAAATACGGGATACTTATAGTGGCCAAACTCCATCTCATACTGGCAACGGCGCGCGATCCCTACCGTATTGTCCAGGGCCTCTGTGTCGTCGCTTCCGTCCAAGGAGGATTCCATCTCTTGGCGGGATTTGAAGAAGAGTTCATTTGTGGAAAACTTCATCCGATTGGGATCATCTATGGACTTGCCCGTCTGGATGCAGAGAAGCACGTCATGGGCTTCGGAGTCTTCCCTGTTGAGGTAGTGACAATCGTTGGTCGCCACAAGGGGTATGGAGAGTTCATGAGAGAGTTCTTTGAGGATGCCGTTCACTCTTTTCTGCTCAGGCAGGTTGTTCGCCTGGAGCTCAAGGTAGAAACGCTCTTTGTCAAAGACAGAGGCCAGTTCAACCGCCTTCTGTTTTGCCTCTTCCGTGCGGCCATGGTTGATGAGATATGGAACGATTCCCTTTAGGCAGGCCGACAGGGCAATGAGGCCACCGTTAAATTCCCTCAGAAGTTCCATATCCACACGGGGATGGTAGTAAAATCCCTCCAAATGGCCAAGGGTGACGAGGCGGCTCAGGTTTTTATAGCCTTCATCATTCATCACCAGGAGGATCAGGTGATGGGCGTTGGGGCCCCCATCCAGAGAAGGGGCTCGATCCTGACGATGGTCCGGGGCCACGTAAATCTCGCAACCCAGGATGGGTTTAATGCCCATCTTCGCGGCCTGATCGAAAAACTGTACCGCACCAAATAAGTTTCCATGATCCGTGATGGCGACGGCATCCATTGCTAGGCGTTTGGCCTTATCTAGCAGTTGTTTGATCCTGATGGCCCCGTCCAGGAGACTGTATTCCGTATGCACGTGGAGATGGAGAAAAGATGAGTTTTTGGTCACGTTTTTCCCTTCCTGTGCCGGGTCAAAAGGTTGAGTGATTGGCGCTGCAACTAAGCACGGAAAGAAGACTTCCTATGTAAGGGGATTTTTCATATTGTAAGATCGGCGGAAGGTATGATACGGTAAATGTCCATCAGCATCAAGTCCATTTTCAAATAAATCTGGACTCAGGTGTCTCCGAACCCATCAATCAAAAATATAAACCCTTTGGCAGAGAATCCATTCCAAATTTCTTAGGTGGTTTCAACGTCTTTATCTGTCCTTACACTTAGAATAATCGCATTGAGCAGATAGCCTTATCCTTTCCAAATTTGAAGAAAGGATAACCCGGGTCGAAGGTTCCGAAAGGATTTTGTTTAGTGAAAGAGAACCCGCATTGTCTCTATTGGAATCCGATCAGGTCTCTCGCAGATAAAAGAGATTTCTCTCGCATGCCCGCATCAGCGGGATAGAAAAGGCGATGCATCATGCAGAAGGCGAAAAAGGACTACTGGAGAAATAAGTGCGAAAGGCTGAAAGCCGAGAATCAGCTCCTCAGGGAGAAACTGGCCACCCTTAAGAGGGAGACCCGGGATTTCCAGAAAGTAATAAGAAACAACACCAAATTGTTCAATTCAGTTCCTGCAGGAATTCTCCTCCTCCAGAAGGGAATAATTATTGAAATCAACAGGGGTGCCCTAGACCACCTGGGGTATGCGCCCGAGGAGGTTATAGGCCGCAACTTTCTGGATTTTGTGCACCCGGAAGTGAAGAAGTATATTAAGGATCTCCACAATAAACGGATCTCCGGGAAGAGAGTTCCGTCACAATACGAGACAGATCTGGTCACAAAAGATGGGGAGAGGATATCGTGCGAGGTAAGAGTCAAACGGATCAGGTTTAGCGGTCGAAGGGCCTTTCTCGCAAACCTGACCCTGCTTGCGAGAAGAAAAAAGAGGGAAAGAGATCACATCCAATTCAAGAAAAAAGAAGCCCTCATGACCATGGCTTCGGGCCTACAGCGAAAGTTGAACCATGATCTTAAGGGGATAAATGAGAACCTCCAGTTGGTCAAAGGGATCACGGACTCTGAAAATGGAACCCTCATGAAGGGGCTGGAAAATATCGAATCCGCTTCAAAGGAAATCATCAATACCATCAGGGTGCTGGAAAGCCTCTCTGCTACAAAGCGTGATTCCTCAGATAATGTTCTTTTCGATCTGAGGAAAGTGGTGAAGAAGGCCATTTCACGGACCCATCCGGTTTTGAAAGATTTGGGTGAGAGAGGAAAACAAAAGATCAATCTGAAGACTTACTTAAGGTCGGTGTCTCCCATTGAAGGAGATCCAGAGGAGATTCGAGACCTGGTTACCCACTTGATTCTGAATGCCGTCGAGGCTATGCCTCGTGGAGGGGATCTCTATTTGACGACAGAGGAAAATGCGGGATATGCCCATATTTACATTCAGGATAGTGGTGTGGGAATTCCTGCACCCATTAAAGATCGCATATGGGATCCCTTTTATACGACCAAAGGGAAAGATGGCCTTGGCCTGGGACTCAGTTTGTCCAAGGCTGTTGTCAAGAGGCATAAGGGGGAAATGGAGGTCTCGTCACAGAAGGATCATGGCACCACCTTTACCATAAGGTTACCCATCGCGCAAAGAGATCCAAGAGCAAAGTCCCGGCCTGCGAAAAGGAAGGTAAAGAATGCCCAGATCTTGCTGATTAGAGATGAAGACATTGTCAGTGAACTCCTATCAAAAGTCCTTGTGAGCAGGGGACACAAGGTGGTGATGGTAAGCACCGGTTCAGAAGGTCTGCAGAAGCTTAAAAAGAAGAAATTCGATCTTGTTCTGGCAGATTCAGCAGCAGCAGATATGAGAAGAGCGGCCCTTATCCGAAAGATGAAGAAAGAGAAAAAAGAGCTGTCTTTCGTGCTGATGAAAGGGCAGACGGTGGGAGAAAAACCTGGGGTGACCAGGAAATCGGCTTTTGATCTGATCATCAGAAAGCCCTTAGATATGGACAAGGTGGTGGGGCAGATTGAGGATCTGTTAACACGTAAAAGCAGGGGATAAGATGATGGATTCCCCGAGGACACCCCTCGCCGAGAGGATGCGGCCCAAAAGGATCGAGGATATGGTGGGACAAGATCATCTTCTTGGTCCCAAGTCTGCTCTGAGAAGGGCTCTAGGCTCAGGTCATATTTTTTCTGCTATTTTTTGGGGACCCCCCGGATCGGGCAAGACGACTCTGGCCAAACTCATTGCAGACTATTCACAAAACCCTTTTCATTCCTTCTCAGCAGTCACCTCTGGTGTCAAAGAACTGAGGCAGCTTATAGATGGCGCCAAAAAGACATACCGCCTCTATGGAAAGCCGACCCTACTCTTTGTGGATGAAATCCACCGATTCAATAAGGCCCAGCAGGATGCTTTTCTGCCCCATGTGGAGAGTGGCCTCATTATTCTTGTAGGGGCCACCACGCAAAATCCCTCTTTTGAGATTATACCCCCGCTTCTCTCTCGGGCCAGAGTCATAATCCTTCACCCTCTGGAAAGGGAAGACCTTAAAGTCATTTTAAGCCGTGCCATCAAAGATGAAGAAGAGGGCCTGGGAGGATTGGAAATTGAGATTCTCCCAGAGGCCTTGGAACACATCATTGATCTCTCCTCAGGTGATGCCCGTGTGGCCCTCAATAATTTGGAAATGACGGTCAACCACGTCATGGCAGGTGATAAAAAAGGAAGCGTTCTGGACTTGCCGAGTGTTGAGGAGGCCCTTAACAGAAAGGCACTCCCCTATGATAAGGACGGCGAGGAGCACTATAACCTGATTTCCGCATTCCACAAGAGCCTCCGCGGAGGTGACACGCAGGCATCTGTTTACTGGCTCTATCGAATGCTTCTGGCCGGAGAAGATCCCCTCTTCATTGGCAGGAGGATGATTCGATTTGCTTCAGAAGATATTGGCCTGGCCGATCCCAATGCCCTCCAGGTGGCACTTGCTGCATTTGAGGCCTGGCAAAAGGTGGGGCCTCCAGAAGCAGAAATCGCCCTGGCCGAGGCCGCTGTTTATCTGGCCTCCGCCCCAAAAAGCAATGCCCTGTATCTGGCAGAAAAGGCAGTGAAGACGGAGATCGAGCATTCAGGGCCGCAACCGGTGCCACTGCATATCAGAAACGCCCCCACCCGGCTCATGAAAAATCTGGGCTATGGGCAGGGATACCTCTATCCCCATGACTATGCCGGTGGATGGGTAGAACAGCAATACCTGCCAGATAAGGTAAAGCGTCGTATTTTTTACAGGCCCACAGAGAGAGGGTTTGAAAAAGAGATCAGGAAAAGAATAAGCGAGGGGAGAAAGAAAAAGTCCTAATATTCTTCCTACCTACCCTCAAGCTTTTTGACCCGCTTCACAATGAGCCGGCCCGCCTCTTCAATTTGTTCCATGTCATTGGTTCTGCCCACACTCAGTCGAAGGGCCCCCATACCCACCTCAGGCGGAACCCCCATGGCAGAGAGAACATGGGAAAGCTCTACAGACCGATCATGGCATGCAGCGCCAGTGGATGCATAAAGGGTTGACAGTCCATCAAGGATCTTATTCCCCTCAATATGGGGCACGGAAACATTCAACGTATTGGGGAGCCTCTCGTCAGGATGCCCATTGAGAACAAGCTCCTCTAGACCTCCGAACAGGAGCTCCTGCAATCGGTCCCTCATGAGCTTCATGTTTTTCATATCCATTTGGAGTCTTTCTCTGGCCACCTGACAGGCAACGCCAAGGCCCACAGTGAGGATGAGATTCTCTGTGCCGGGCCTTTTGCCCCCTTCCTGCCCTGCCCCATGGATAAGGGGTGTGAGGTTTTGACCCTCCCTAATGAACAAGGCCCCCACACCTTTTGGCGCGTAGAGCTTGTGTCCCGCTACACTCAAAAAGTCCACGCCCAGTTCGTTCACATCCACAGGTATCTTGCCTATGGCCTGGGCAGCATCCGTATGGAGTGGTATCCCATGTTCCCTGGCCAGTTGGGAAATCTCCCTGATGGGCTGCAAAGTGCCTGTCTCATTGTTGGCTAGCATAATGGAGATGAGCGAGGTGTGGGGTTTGATGGCACGCCGAACTTCCTCCGGGTCCACAAGGCCAAAAGTGTCCACGGGAAGCACGGTCACACCGACCCCCAGTTCTTCAAGGAACAGGAGCGGGTTAATGATGGCAGGATGTTCCACAGCAGAGGCGATGATGTGGAAATTTCCTGGATTTCTCAGATCCACGATCCCTTTCAGAACCATGTTATTGGATTCACTTCCTCCCGACGTGAAGACAACGTCGTGGCTTTTGCAGCCGAGGAGCATGGCCACCTCTTGCCGGCATTGCTCAAGCCTTTCTTTGGCCCTAGTTCCCAGGGGATAGGGGCTTGAGGGATTGCCAAACTCTTCCTGTATGAAAGGCATCATGGCCTTGGCCGCAGATGGGTCTACAGGTGTGGTGGCGTTGTGGTCGAGATAGATAAAGGAATGAGACGGGGATTTCATATGTGCTCTCCTCTTAAGGCATCGGATTTGGCCCGCCAAATTTACAAAGCGAGGGGCAAAAGTCTAATAGAAATGGGTCTTGGCGAAGGTATTGAGCTCGATGCCTTGAACCTTGTGCCTGGTCCCACTAGCGTTTGTAGACCATATTTTGCCAATTGACAACAAATTAGGTTAATGTTACCTTAATCAGTCTTTATGAAAAACTCCCCAATTATCATGCCAACGAGAAATTTAAAGGAGAACGGCGATGCCAGACAGGAGCAAGAACTTTGTCCTCTGGTTTAATGAAATCGGCATAGATGATGTTCCCATGGTTGGCGGAAAGGGTGCCTCCCTTGGAGAGATGTATCGAAAACTCCATGATAAAGGGATCAGTATTCCCAATGGCTTTGCCATTACCGCCTACGCCTATCGGTACTTCCTCAGATATGCAGGGATTGAGGATGATATCAAAAAGGTTCTCAAGGACCTGGAAACCGGGGACGTCAATGACCTGATGAGAAGGGGAAGAGAGGTCCGAGATATCATAAAGCACGCGGAGTTCCCCCCGGATCTGACCCAAGCCATCTACTTGGCCTACGATCAGCTGGCAGAGGAATTTGGCCAGCAGGGGCTGGATGACCTGGATGTGGCCATTCGATCATCGGCTACGGCCGAGGACATGCCCGATGCCTCTTTTGCCGGTCAGCAGGATACCTTTCTAAATATCAGAGGGAAGAGGAGTGTGCTGCAGGCCTGCCGCAATTGCTTTGCCAGTCTTTTTACGAATCGCGCCATCTCCTATCGTCATGACAAGGGTTATGGTCAATTTGATGTTTCCCTCTCCATAACGGTACAGAAAATGGTCCGAAGCGACTCGGCCTATTCCGGGGTCATCTTTTCGATAGATACAGAGACCGGATTCAAAGATGCCGTTTTTCTAACCGCTGCATATGGCTTGGGGGAGAATGTGGTTCAGGGGACCGTGAACCCGGATGAGTATTATGTGTTCAAGCCCACGCTAAAGATGGGTAAGAAGGCCATCATAAACCGTAAGGTGGGAGACAGGGATATTAAGATGGTCTACTCCATGGAGGATGAAGCCACCACGAAAAATGTGGCCACCACCATTATTGAAAGGCACCGCTATGTCTTGGATGACGATGAGATCCTCAAACTTGCTGAATGGGCCTGCATCATTGAGGATCATTACAGCAAGGAGGCAGGCTATTACAAGCCAATGGATATTGAATGGGCCAAGGATGGTGATGGGGTCAATGTGGGGACTGGGGAGCTTTTTATTGTCCAAGCGAGGCCAGAAACCATCCATTCCCAAAGGGATTCTAACACCTATGAGAACTATTTCCTCCTTGAACAGGGAGAGATCTTGACCAGCGGGACTGCTGTGGGCATGAAGGTGGGCCAAGGGGTGGCCAATGTGATCGAGTCATCGGCTGAGATGGACAAATTCAAAGAAGGCCAGGTCCTGATCACAAATATGACCGATCCTGACTGGGAACCCATCATGAAGCTTGCTTCAGCTATTGTGACCAATAAAGGAGGACGCACATGCCATGCAGCCATCGTCTCGCGAGAACTGGGGATTCCCTGCGTCATCGGCACAGGAAATGCCGATGAAGTGATCCAGACGGATCAGAAAATCACCGTCTCCTGTTGTGAAGGTGAAACCGGGAATGTGTATGAGGGACCACTGAAATATAAGGTGGAGACCATAAATCTGGATGAGTTGCCTGCAACTAGGACCAAGATCATGATGAACGTGGGTATACCTGAGCAGGCCTTCACACATGGAATGATACCGAACGACGGGGTAGGCTTGGCCAGGATAGAATTCATTATCAATTCCCACATAGGGATTCATCCCCTTGCCTTGATTGATTATGAAAAGTTAAAAGGGAAGGCCGTGACCGATCAAAGGGTTGCGGGGGTCGTTTACAAGATAGACCAGATAACCTCCGTCTATGAGGACAAGGCGCAATTCTTTATCGACAAGCTGGCTGAAGGCGTAAGCCGGATTGGGGCAGGATTCTATCCCAATGATGTGATTGTCCGCCTGTCCGATTTTAAAACCAACGAGTATGAGAACTTGCTCGGTGGATATCTCTATGAACCGGAGGAGAGCAACCCCATGATCGGCTGGAGGGGGGCCTCTCGCTACTATGACGAAAACTTCAAACCCGCCTTTGAACTGGAGTGCCGTGCCTTGCTTAAAGTGCGAAGCGAGATCGGACTCACAAACGTAAAAGTCATGGTACCCTTTTGTAGAACCCCGGAAGAGGGCAAGAAAGTGATTGAGGTGATGAAAGAGTTTGGTCTGGTGCAGGGGGAGGATGGCCTGGAGATTTACGTGATGTGCGAGATCCCGAGCAACGTGATCTGCGCCGATCAATTTGCGGATATATTTGATGGATTCTCCATCGGCTCCAATGACCTCACCCAACTCGCCCTTGGGCTTGATCGAGATTCCTCTCTCGTATCCCATATCTATGATGAAAGAAACGATGCGGTGAAAAGGCTGGTGGAGCAGGTCATCAGCGTGGCCAAGAAAAAGGGTCGCAAGATTGGGATCTGCGGTCAGGCTCCCAGCGATTTCCCTGATTTTGCGGATTTTCTGGTGGAATGCGAGATTGATTCTATGAGTCTGATTCCTGATACAGTGATTAAGACCCGGCTGGCCATTGCTGAGAAGGAAAAGGAGATGGGAATAGAAGTGGAGAAAGCGTAGAAGATGACATCCATACGAATTCTGGGGACCGGCTCCTACGTCCCACCTAAAAGACTCACCAATTTTGATCTTGAAAAGATGGGCCTTGACACCACGGATGAATGGATCGTCCAACGCACGGGTGTCAAGGAGCGGAGGGTGGCTGATCCAGATATGAACACCTCTGATCTGGGTTATGAGGCCTCAGTCAAGGCCCTTGAGATGGCAGGTATGCGTGCCAAAGATCTGGATCTTATTATGGTGGCCACGATCACACCGGACACATGCTGTCCGGCCGCGGCTAACTGGCTGCAGTCCAAGCTGAATGCACCACAGGCCGTTACTTTCGACGTTACGGCCGCGTGTTCGGGCTTTATTTTCGGTCTCAATGTGGCAACACAATATTTGAATACCGGATACTTTAATCGCGTTCTTGTGGTGGCCTCTGAAATTATGACCAGGACACTTAACTATAAGGACAGGAGTACCTGTATCCTCTGGGGAGATGGGGCAGGTGCGGCCATATTGGACAAAAGCGAAGGAAATCATAGAATTCTCTCCACCCATATCCATTCGGACGGGAAAAACGGACAGGATCTCTTGATGCCCGGCGGTGGATCGATGACAACACCCATATCCCATGAGAGTGTGGATAAGGGGCTCCATTATCTCAACATGATTGAGGCGAATGCCAGTTTTAGAGTGGCCGTGAGGCACTTCATCGACTGCATCAAAGAGGCTGCAACCTTTAACAACGTGGCCATCGAGGAAATAAACTGGTTCATACCTCACCAAGCAAACCTGCGAATGTTCCAGTCCATGGCCAAGAGCCTGAAAATCTCCATGGATAAGTTTTATGTGACCCTGAATAAATACGGGAACATCTCCTCAGCATCCTGTGCCATTTCCCTGGATGAGGCGGTCAGGGACGGCAGCGTCAAAGAGGGTGACCTTATCTGTATGCCTGTATTCGGTGGCGGTCTGACCTGGGGCAGTGCCCTTATCAGGTGGTAGCTTCTGCCCCCTGCGTTAATCCAGTGCACAAAAAGATGAGCCTTTGATTCGATTCGAGCCAGTTAGGACTCGGGCAAGGGAGAAATGTTTCAAGGAATGAGCGATGGAACTTCATAAGAGACTAGAGGATAGCAAGATAGGTTATTTGATGGGAGGTGAAGGCCTGAAAGAAGGCCGACCCACCCTTGTTATGGTCCATGGTGCAGGGGGCAGGGCCCAGATCTGGCAAAATCAGATCCTGTTATTAGACAAGACCATAAATGTTTTGGCCCTGGACCTCCCTGGGCATGGGAATACGGAAGGTAATGGCCGATCTCATATTTCCGAGTACGCCCAATGGCTCGTGGATATGATGAAGAAGATGTTTGATCACCCCATTTTTCTCATGGGTCATTCGATGGGGGGCGCCATCGTTCAGGAAGTGGCCGTTACTTCGCCTCGTCGTCTGGCGGGCATTATTCTTGTGGGGACGGGTGCCCGACTCAAGGTGGCCCCCATGTTTCTGGATGGTCTCTTGGACAATTTTGAGCAGACCCTGGAGGCCATTATGGGCTTTGCCTACGCTCCTGGGACAGATAGATCCATCATAGAACAGGGCAAGGAGATAATGATAAGCACAGGATCAAACGTGGTCCATAAGGATTTCCTTGCATGTGATCGTTTTGATAGTCGGCAGGTATTGGCACAGATCCATTTGCCTTGCCTTGTGCTTTGTGGGGGCAAAGACAAGTTGACCCCGCTCAAACTCTGTGAGGCGCTTAAAGAAAGTATCGAGGGGAGCATCCTGAAGATAATCCCCGATGCGGGGCATATGGTTATGATCGAACGCTACGTGGAGATGAACGAGGCTGTTCAGGACTTTGTTTTTGGGGCAGTATCTTGACCCATTCAGTTTTTTAAATGGGGTCATTTTCTCGTTATATAAAAGTTGTTGAGGAACGCTTCCGATTGGGGCAAATTGTAAATCAGGGGAACGGGGGATTCATTCAATTATCAGGCAAACTTTGGGGCAAAACAGGACCCAAGAGGAAGGAGGGGTGCTATGGCTGAAATGGAATCCAAAATACCGGTTATCCGTACCATGACCGTCAAGGACCTGGAACGTATCGTTCAAATTGATACAGAGGTCCTCGGAAAGGCGAGCCCCGAATACTGGGAAATGAAATTGGAGCTGGTGGAAAAACGCTCTCCCATGGCGTCCTTAGTGGCTGAGTTGGATGGTGAAGTGGTCGGCTTCATCATTGGGGATGCCAGTGGGTGGGAATATGGGGTCCCAGAGCATATCGGTTGGATCGATACGATTGGCGTTGATCCCAGCTATCAAGGGAGAGGCATCGCCAAAATGCTTTTCACTGAGATGATCGGTGCCCTGAAGAAGGTTGGGGTTGACACCATATACACCTTCGTTAATTGGCGTGATTGGAGCCTTCTGCGGTTTTTTAATGCCATGGGCTTTGAGAAAGGAGACATGGTAAACCTGGAATTGAAGGTTCGATAGGGGACTTGAAGAAATCACTCCTGCTGGCCGCTCTCTTTGTTGCAGCGGACAGATGGCGACCATCAGCGCTCAGGCGCTGATCTATCCAGGTGCTTTCTCATCCTGTTTAAGAATTCAGATCTGCTCACATACGTTTCGACCCTCAAATCCTTCTCTTCCTCGCCCTCTCTATTCAAGAAAATGATGGTGGGTACTCCCCTGACGCCGTATTGCTTCAATACCTCGTTTTGAAAGGGTTGGCGGCGCGTCAAATCCAAGCGCATGGTTATCAAATTCTGACTTAGCCTCAGAACTTCGGGGTCTTTGAAGACCCTTTTTTCCATGGCTAAGCAGGGTGGACACCAGTCCGCATAAAAATCCAAAATGAGGGGTTTCTTCTCCTTTGCCGTCGCGGCTATGATGTCCTGATCATAAGGTATCCATTTGATACCTTCCTTCTCATGAGCCGATGAGATGAGGTAGACGATTCCTCCACACAGCAGACAAATCCCTAGAAGCTTCTTGACGTTGGAAAACCGGCGCAGGCCGCTTCCCGTCCTGTCAAGAAAGCCAAGATGGATACCGGCGGCTGCAGCAATGGCGGCCAGGAGCCCCGATTTTCCCAGATAATGCGGGATCACAGGACTTATCATATAGGCTGCCATGCCCACCAAGACCCAGCCCATGAATTTCCTGACCCACAACAGCCAGTCCCCTGACCTGGGGAGCTTATCTAAGGCCCCAGAAAATATGGCTAGAAGAGAAAGGGGAAGACCGAGGCCCAGACTGAGGATGAAAAAATAGAGGAATCCGAGGAAGGGGTCGCCCTTTTGACCCACATAGGTGAGCAGTGCCAGTATGAAGGGTCCCAGGCAGGGAGCGGCCACGATTCCCAGGGTTAGCCCCATGAAGATTGTCCCAAAGTATCCGCCGTAAGTCTTGGATGCAATCTTGGTGAGGGCAGCCGGGATTCGAAATTCCCAGAACCCGAAGAAGCTCAAGCCTAAAGCCGTCATCACCCCGGCCACGAAAATCAGGACCAGTGGCTGCTGGAGTACCGCGCCAAGCATACCCCCAGACAGAGCGGCCGCTAGACCAAGCACAGAGTTCGTAAGGGCAAGGCCAAGGATGTAAAGCATCCCGTGCATGATGGTATTTGCCCTTACTTTTTGGCTCCTTCCTCCGAAATAGGAGACCGTTATGGGGATGAGGGGATAGACGCATGGAGTAAGATTGAGGGCCAAACCCCACAAAAAAATGCCCAACAGGGTAAGCAAGAAGCCAGCCCCAGACCTCATCCCCGGAAGGCCCTTCTCAAGAGGTATCTGAGTGCGGGCGGCGAGAAATATCTGTTGATTCAGGGCCTTGGTTGGCGTGCCGCGAGGGACGATAACTGCGGAGAGGTGCACAGAAACATTTTCCGGAGGCAGACACAGCGTGGATGAGCAGGCTTGATAGGAGAGTTTTCCCTTCATCACTTGACTCCCTGATGGGACCGCTCCGCGCACCGTGAGTGCTCCCCTGACCAGGATAGTACCGGAATAGATCTCTATGGGTTTGGACGTGTATGGGAATTTTTTCTTTTCAGGTTCAGGGAACTTGACCTCCTCTACCGTTAAACCTGGGGATTCTTGAAAGGAGAGCAGCGTGGGAATTAGCCCTTCACCCCCGCTTTTTGTGCCGTGGATATTCCAGGACTTTGAAATCTTCAAACGAAAAAGAATAGGATAGGTCCCCTCTGCCGGATATTTGTCGCGGGAGTGAAGGATCTCTACCGCAACCGTTGAGGCAAATGTGGGGAATGGGTGGAAGATGCTTATTAGGATGGCTAAAAGGAGGATACGTATTAATCTTTTCATTGGGATTAGTAATCAGTAACAGGCTGTGACTTTATTTTTAATACTCAAGCGTTTGGGTCGAACTCTCCATCAGGGATCTCTGTCAAGACGCCGCACATATGATTTGGAGGCTGAGTGAAGGCCTA
>JASFEQ010000076.1:0-13622 GCA_050124735.1 Desulfobacteraceae bacterium
TTTCACGAAGGGCCCTTTGGATAATTTTTTCCACTTAAATCCCTCGCCTAAAGTTCGAGCAGACTTAGCAAAGCAAAAATATAGCCTTTTCGGCCACTTGTCAACTCACCAGCGATGGAAAATATTCACTGGCAAGAGAGATCTCGCATTCAATCAGGCCCCTTTGAACTTTCCCTTTCGTTTTTGCGTGTACGCGGAGATGGCCTCAAAAAGGTCTTCTGAAGGCACAATCATACACGATCTGGCCGCATTATAGTCAAGGGATTGATTCAGGGGAACCTCTTGGTCGAAGAGCATGACTTCTTTGGCTCCCTGCACAGCAAGGGGTGGATTGCTGGCGATCTCCTCTGCCATCTCCATGGCTTTCGCGTCCAGGATTTGCTTATCAGCGTAAACATCGTTGACCAGATTGACGGCTTGAGCCCGTGCCGCATCGAATTGGTGTCCACGAAAGGCCATCTCCCGAGCGTGGCCAGCTCCCACAATCTTGGGAAGCCGCTGCAGGCCTCCCACATCTGTAATAAGGCCGAGCTTAGCCTCGGGAAGCGCGAATATGGTCTCCTGCGAGCAGAGTCGAATATCGCAGCAAAGGACCAGCTCCAGGCCCGCCCCAAGGCAATGCCCATGAATAACGGCCACGGTCGGCCTGGTAAGTCGCTCCAATCGGGTATGAATGTCCTGGGTTTTTTTCACGAGCTTAAAGAAGTTCAGCTTTTGCGAAGCCCCTGGGGTGCCGCCAAGAGCCGAGGTGATCTCATTGGCGGCGCTTAGGTCCAGGCCCGAGCAAAAGGATTTGCCCTGTCCCCGGAGAAGAAATACCCTCGCCTCTTCGTCCTCCGCTGCCAGGTGGATTGCATCGTCCAGGGCATTCCAAAGGGCTAGGCTAAGGGCGTTTCGTTTTTCAGGCCTGTTCAGGGTAATAAGCCCCACATAGCCCTCTCTATGATAGGTCGCCAGGTTTTCCTGGCCAGT
The DNA here is from genome assembly GCA_050124735.1 of Desulfobacteraceae bacterium. Lineage (GTDB taxonomy): Bacteria > Desulfobacterota > DSM-4660 > Desulfatiglandales > HGW-15 > JASFEQ01. Next base: position 973 of record JASFEQ010000076.1, read on the forward strand.
TTTCTCCTCACTCATATGAACCACTCCTTTCTTTTATTAGCCACAGACCCGCCACAGCTTTAGCGACGGCGGGTCTGCGGCTACTTAAAGCAAGACTTCCAGGTCTTCCAGCGGGTAGGAGACGCAGGCATGGACGTAACCAAACTGCCTGTCCGATTTTCGGAGCAGTGCACCGGCAGGCTGGTACACCTTCCCGGACAGGATCTTGACCCGACACATGCTACACTCCCCGGACCTGCAAAGCGAAGGAACCACAATACCGTTCTTCTCAAGCGCGACTATTAAGGGCTGATCGGCCTGTGCGTCCAATGTTTTGCCTCCCCTTACTTTCACCTTGAAGAGGTCATCAGCCTTTACCTCCTGGGGCCAACCAGGAGAGTCGCAGATATTGAGCGGCGCGCCATAGACCTCTTTTCTTACTCTTCTGCTCGGGATGCCCAGCCCTTCTAACTCAGGCATACAGAAGTCATACATGCCCGCTGGTCCACACAGGTAGAACGTCTTTCCAGATAGATCAGCCAGCGTCTTCTTGATGAGTTGACCCGTGATCAAGCCACTGAGGCCGTCGTATCCCGGTGAAGGCGCTTCGATGACGGGCAGGTAGTGAATATTTTCAAACCGCTCAGAGAAAGTGCTTAACTGTTTATGAAAAATCACATCACCAAGGTTCTTGTTCCCATAGAAGAGATAAATGGTTCGGTCCAGGCCACACTCTACCACTTCACGGATCATGCTCATGAAAGGGGTGATGCCGCTTCCCCCGGCAAGGCAAACCATGGTTTTGTCATGGAATAAGGGGTTGTGATAGAAATGCCCCGCAGGCCCTGAACTCTCAAGAACATCTCCTTTCTCAAGTTCATCGAGTAGATAGTTTGACACCAGTCCACCTTCAACCTGTCGTATGGTGATATCATAATGTCCGTTCTGATTGGGTGGGGAAGAGATGCTGTAGGGGCGACTGGTTCGGATGTTCCCTATCTCAAGGAACAGTGCAATGTACTGCCCCGCCAGGAATGGGGGGAGATATTGATCTTCAGAGACCAGCCGGAGGGTCTTGGTTGAGGGCGATTCCATAATAATGTCTGAAATCCGAAGTCTCAGTCGATGGGGATGCAAACGATTGATGTACGGGTCTGGCGAATCCTTGTGCGCACTATAGTCCACCCCATATCTTCTGCTTATTTCGATCTCCTCAAGGATCTCATCGTAGCCATCAAAATCCTGAAAAATCTTCTTTGTCATGGGGTCCCCCTATGTTGCACCTAGGTTTCGCAGTATTGATTTGGCTGCCGACACACCTGCGTGTAGTGTGGGCTGAAATCCACCGTCCCCTGTCCAGCCGCTGGCAAAGTAGAGGCCCTGGATAGGGGAGTAGCGCCCTGGCTGGAAGAACATGGAATTCTTGGTGTATTGCTCGTATCCGTAGATGGCCCCACTGGGATGGCCGAGATACCGCATGTGGGTCAAGGGTGTGGCCACTTCAAGCTCTTCCATGTGTTTCCTTATGTCTGGGAAAAAATCCTCCACCCGGCGCAACATGGCCTCGGCGCATCGGTACTTCACCCGGAAGTACTCTGTCGGGGGTACGCGTAGCCAGGGCTCGCCATATTTCAGGGTCACCATGTTCAGTTGACAGGTGCCCGGAGGAGAGAAATCAGGATCAGCCACATCATAGCAGCTAAAGGCAACCACCTCGTCCTCAATATCCAGATTCCACATGCGATCAAGATTTCTATCTGAGATATCCGTATTGGTGAGCAGGAAGTTTGTGGTTTCTGTGATACCCACATCAGAGGGCTCACAATCCAATCCCGCGAACATGGTAAAGGCGGAAGGACTGAGTGTGCGTCCCCTCATTTCCGTGTGGACGTTGTTGGGGATGTGCTCTCCATCAATGAGCTGGACATAGGTGGAGACCTGAGATGCGTTGGAAACCACATACTTGGCCTGTATACGATCACCATGTTCTGTAATCACGCCCCGGACAGCGCCATTATCCACAAGGATCTTTTTCACGCCACAATTAAACCGGGCTGTACCGCCATGGGAGAGGAACTTATTCGCTATGGCATTGGAGAGGGCCTGAGACCCCCCTTTTATGTGATAGGGTTTGAACTCTATGTACATAAAAAGAAGCATGGCCAGATAGGCAAAGGAGATGCGCGTGGGCGGCAGTCCCAGATATCCCCAGTAGGCAGAAACGATGGCCTTGGCCAGCGGATCGGTAAATAACGCGTCCAGCACATCCTTTGCGGGCTTGAACGCATACGTATAGAGGACTGGGAATTTCTCGCGGGAGGGATTGGGATCTTTGAAATAAAAGGCGGCCAGCATCTGGTTGGCATAATCATAAGCAAGATCAAAGAACCTCTGGATGCCCTCCTTTTCATGGGGGAGATTCTCTTGAAGCTCTGATATGACCTGGTCCTTGTCGGTCTTTAACGTGACCCTGAATCCATCAGGCATCATCACATTAAAGAGGTCGGGCAACTCCACAAACTCCAGGTCACCAAGGACCCCAAGGTCCGTCAATAACATCCTGACAGGGCCGGGTCTATCGGGCGTGCCCAGCCCACTGAGCTGGTGAAGTGCCACCTCAAACTCAAAGCGTCCTCGACAAAAGCTTGTGGCACATCCACCCGGGATATTGTGCCGCTCCAACAGCAGTACATTGAGACCCTTTTGGGCCAAGGCCGCAGATGCGGTAAGGCCCCCATTCCCGGCTCCAATGACGACGGCATCATACGCTTCCATAAAACCCCCTATTCCTCCTTCTTGGACCTTTCCATGTCCATCTCCTTCAGCTTCCTCCTCATGACCTTCCCCACCGTGCTTTTGGGAAGATCATCCATGAACTCCACCACCTTGGGCACCTTGTAGGGAGCCAGTTTTTCTCTGCAAAATGCGATCACCTCATCCTCTGTGGGGGTTTCACCTGCCTTTGTGACAATAAAGGCCTTTACCGTTTCACCACGGTAAGGATCAGGAATGCCCACCGCACAAGCCTCCTGTATTTTTGGATGCTCAAAGAGGACCTCGTCGATCTCTCTCGGGTAGATGTTGTATCCACCGGCAATGATCATCTCTTTCTTGCGGTCCGTGATATACAGATACCCCTCATCGTCCATGTAGCCGATATCCCCTGTGTAGAACCATCCATCCCGAATGGCATTGGCCGTCTCCTCCGGGTTCTTGTAATATCCCTGGGTGAGCTGGGGCCCTTTGAGTAGAATCTCTCCAGACTCTCCGAGGGGCGTTTCCTTTGTGCCTGTTTCAACATCCACGATTCGGCAGTCCGTATCTGTTACTGGCAGACCCACACTGCCCACCTTGGTTTTTCCTCCCCAGGGATTGGCATGGGAGAGCGGAGAAGTCTCTGTGAGGCCATAGCACTCCACGATCGTTGATCCCGTAACCTCTTCCCATTCCCGGATGGTATCCACAGCAAGGGGTGCGGCGGCCGAGACTGTCCATTTTATGCAGGAAAAATCCGTCTTTGAAAAGTGAGGATGATTCAGGACGCCTACAAAGATGGTGGGGACGCAGGTGAAAATATTAGGCCTGAACTTCTGGGTCATCTCCAGGATACCACCTGCTTCAGGACGGGGAACCAGAACGACTTCAAATCCCCTGAATATGCAGTGGTTCATCACCACGGTGAATCCTGCAACATGAAAAATGGGGAAGATGCCGAGCATGCTCTCTTTGCCATCTTCTGCATCGTGGAACCATCCCTTTAACTGCTGTACATTGATGCTGATATTGGCATGCGTGAGCATCACACCCTTTGAAACACCCGTTGTGCCCCCTGTGTAGAGCAGGGTGGCCAGGTCATCGAACAGGACCTCCCTCTGCGGTGGGTTCGGAGGATATTTCTTAAGAAGATCCAGAAAATCGTAGACGCCCTCACTGGGATCTGTCTTCCGGTGCATGCCCTTTTTGACAAATGGAAAGAGCTGTTTTTTGGGAAAGGGCAGGTAATCTCGAATGTGGCAGGCGATGACCGTCTCCACGGCTGTCTTTTCTTTCAATTTGAGGATCCTGGGGACGAGGAGGTCCAGGGATATGGCCATCTTGGAATCAGAGTCGTTGAGCTGGTATGCCAGTTCGCTCTCTGTGTAGAGGGGGTTGTGCATGACCACCACGGCCCCAAGTTTGAGGACGGCCTGGCAAGCGATCACCCCCTGAGGGATGTTAGGAAGCAGAATGGCCACCTTGTCTCCCTTTTGAATGCCCAGGTCGGCCAGGGCCCCAGCAAACCTATTGACCAGTTCGTCCAGCTCCCGGTAACTGATCTTCTTTCCCATCATGACCAGGGCCGTATTGTCAGGGAAGTTCCTCGCTGTCCTCTCTAGGGCCTCTGGCATGGTGATCTTTTCATAATTAATGCTGGGGGGAACCGCCGGGGGATACGCCTTGTGCCAGATCCTCTCTTCCATCGCTATCCCTCCTTCCCAAGAAATTGAAGAATCGGTTTTCGACCAGGTCGGTTAGTCCGCCCGAAGGGTTTTCATGAGTTCCCTTATGATGATGAGTCTCTGAATCTGGTTGGTGCCCGCACCGAACTCGATGCCTTTAATGTCTCGGTACATTCGCTCCACGGGGAATTCCCTGATAAATCCATAACCCCCGAAGACCTGTACCGCCTTGCCCACAGCCCTGATTCCCGCCTCTGCACAGAAGAGCTTTGCATATGAGGCCTCTAATCTCGCCCTTTTCCCCGAGTCAGCCAGGGTGGCCGCCCAATAGGAGAGAACCCTTCCCGCCTGTATTTCCGTGGCCATGTCAGCCAGTATCTCCTGAATCATCTGAAAGTTGATGATGGGGGATCCGAATTGAACCCTTTCTGAGGCGTATTGGAATGCCAGATCAAAGGCCCCTTGAGCGACCCCAATGGGCGCTATGGACCAGAGGATCCTCTCCCTATCAAGACCGCTCATCAGGATCCGGATCCCTTTGTCCTCTTTACCCAGAAGGTTGTCTGCGGGCACTTCACAATCCTCGAAAATCAACTCCCCTGTGGGGGAACCCCTCACCCCCATCTTCTTCAAGGGGTTTCCCCTAGAAAAACCGGAGAACTCCTTTTCCACAATAAAGGCGGAGATCCCTTGCTCACCCGCCTCCGGCTTCGTCTTTGCGTAGACAATGGCCACATCCATCACTGGGCCGTTTGTAATGAACATCTTTGTTCCATTCAGGATATACTTGTCCCCTTTCTTAACTGCCCGGGTCTTGAGGGCAAGGGCATCTGATCCTGCCTCTGGCTCTGTAAGTGCCAAAGCCCCAATCTTGTTTCCCGCGATCAGGTCTGGCAGAAACTTGCGTCTCTGCGCTTCGTTACCATTTCTAAAAATACTCTCGGTGCAGAGGATAGCATGGGCACCGTACGTATTCCCTGTAGCAGCACACCCCCTCATAAGCTCCTCCATCACCAGGACACAGGAGAGAAAGTCGGCCCCGCTTCCTCCATAAGACTCTGGAATGGTCATGCCATAAAATCCCATGTCGGCCATGGCGCGGAAACTCTTCTCTGGAAATTTCTCCTCTTCATCGATCTCTGGTGCCAGTGGAATCACATCCCTATCTACGAACTTGGCCACCGTTTCCTTCAGCATCTTATGCTCTTCGGTAAGCTCAAAATCCATAGGTGTTCTCCGAAATCAAGGGAAATGCCCTAAAGGTCTTCATCTTCATCATCCTCTGGTAAGAATTTGTGAACAAAGCCAGTATGAAAATCGCCTTTTTGGAAGAAGGGATCGTCCATGACCTTCACATACAGAGGGATTGTGGTTTTAAGGGGCCCTATCTTGAATTCTTCAAGGGCCCGTCTCATAATACGGATGGCTCCATCTCGTGTGAGATCGTGAGAGATGAGCTTGGCAATCAGGGAATCGTAAAATATGGGTAACTCGTATCCCTGGTAAAGGTGGGTGTCCAATCTGACACCAAAACCCCCAGGCGCGTGATATTCTTCTACCACCCCAGGAGACGGCATGAAGTTGTTGTCCGGATCTTCAGCATTGATTCGACATTCTATGGCCGAGCCCCTCTTTTCCAGATCTTCAAACGAATAGGTGAGCGTTTCACCGGAAGCAAGCCTTATCTGTTCTTTAACCAGGTCTATTCCGGTGGTCAATTCTGTGACCGGATGTTCCACCTGGAGCCTTGCATTGATCTCTAGAAAGTAGAAGTTCTCATCCTGATCAAGGAGGAATTCGACTGTACCCGCATTGAGATATTTGACAGCCTTTGCCGCAGCCATGGCCGCCTCGCCCATGGTATTTCTGAGTTGCGTGGTGAGCTTGGGAGAAGGGGATTCTTCAATGAGTTTTTGATATCGTCTCTGAATGGTGCACTCGCGTTCTCCAAGATGGATCACATGGCCCTGACTGTCCGCCAGGATCTGGAATTCTATGTGTCGAGGTTCAGTGATATACTTCTCAATGTAGACTTGGTCATTTCCAAACGCGGCACGTGCCTCAGTTTGTGCAACGGCAAATTCCTCGAGAAGCATATCTTTGTTTTCACAGATCCTGATGCCGCGACCCCCACCCCCTCCTGATGCCTTGATCATGATGGGATAACCAATCTCCCTACACACGCTAATTGCCTCTTCAACAGTGCCGACGCCATCGTTACTGCTCGGAATGACAGGCACGCCCGCGTCTTCCATGATCTTCTTGGCCCTGATTTTGTCGCCTGCGAGCCCTAGATTTTCTGGGGTCGGGCCGATGAATACGATCCCCTGGCTTTCACACGCTTGGGCCATTTCCTCGTTCTCCGCCAGATAACCGTAGCCCGGGTGGATCGCCTGTGCGCCTTTATCCTTTGCGGCCTTTATGATGTTTTCCATATTCAGATAACTTTTTGCACTCATGGCAGGACCGATGCATACCTGTTCATCGGCCAGCCTGAGGTGCAGAGAGTCCACGTCCGCCTCTGAATAGACCGCAACGCTGTGGATTCCCAATTCCTTGCAGGCACGGATAATCCTGACCGCGATTTCACCTCTGTTGGCGATAAGGATTTTTGAAAACGTCATCTAGAAAAGCCCTTTTATTTTGAAGTCAAAAACTTGGTCCTCCCCCGCGTAGCGGGATCTTCGATGGGCCACGTCAGAGATTCCTGGTTTTGCCTTTGCCGAGGTCGATTTTCAAACTGACAAAAAACTCATTTACTTTAGGCGTTTTAGGCACTCTAAAGAGGATAGCGCAATCAAGCATTTCTGAGGGCAAATCAAAGCCGTGTCCTGGAGGCTCGGGTTCTTTACCCTGTGGCCTCTATGACAAAAATGAGATCATCATCTTTCAGGGCCAACTCATTTTCTGCCACAATCTTTACGATTCTTCCGTTCACGGGGGACTTTATTTTCTGAAACACTTTCATGGTCTCCAGAAGCGCCAGGACCTGTTTCTTATTCACAATATCTCCCTCTTCCACATAGGCTGGTTGATCAGGTGCTGGGCTTCTGTAGAAAATGCCAGACATGGGCGCCCTCACTTCAATGGTCTTGGGCTGCTTCGCTTCCGCACTCATTTTCCCTCCAGTCCTGTTCAGTTTAATTCACCGCCCGCTTGTTCCGTCACTGCGGGGCTTCGCTCGAGGCGCCAGCCGCCGCTGAAGCTATGGCTTGGCAGGCAGAGAGCTCAGAGAATATCCCAAGGTTTTTTAACCGCAGACCCACACAGACCCAAAGGACAAGAATTTTGGACAGGATTTACAGGATGTCCAGGATGGGATGCAAGGATCGCTGGAAACCCCGCTCCCTCCGGCTCGTAGAGCCTACGGGTCGGAGAGCGCGGGGATCCCAAGGCTGCGCCTTGGGAACAATGGGAAACCCTGGAGCACAAAAATAAGCTCGCTCATTTTTGTGCCTCAAGGGTTCCCATTCTTTCAAGCGATCCGACCAACCCAGTTTCTTGAATATCAGCGCAATCAGCGTCATCTGTGGATCAGAATCCCCGTCCACGAGCTATTTCACCAAGAAGCATTTAAATCCGTGATATCCTGTCCATCCTGTCTAATTAAGTTTTCTGCGTTCTCAGCGTCTCTGCGGTGAGACGTTGTCTTGGACCCTTTTCGGGTCTATTCATGGAGCCAGCCACGCAATTCGGCCTGTGCACTTTAGTTCTCTACATCTCTGAGGGCGAGGATCTTGCGGGCCTCAGAGGGGCTTGCAATTTCGCTTCCACCCTCACGAACGATTTTGGCCAGCTCCTCGATGAGTTGCCCGTTGCTTTTGGCCTTTTCACCGTTTGGCAGATAAAAGGTATCCTCAAGACCCGTTCTCACGTTACCACCCAACTCCACGCACTTGCGATGCAGATCCCATATCTCGTTTCGGCCTACGGCGATCACCTGCCAGTGGCTGGCTTCAGGCATCTCTTTTACAAGCAGGGGCAACCACTCTGGCTTGGCGGGCATGCCGCTGGCCACACCCATGACACAGGAGATATGGGCTGGCCCTTCAAACATGGTGTTCCGTTTAAAGAGACCCACACTCCGCACAATTCCCGTGTCAAAGCACTCAAACTCGGGCACGACTTTGTTGGCCATCATCACGTCCAGAAATTGCTTAACTTTTTCCACCGGGTTGTCAAAAAGGGCCGGAGGCCAGGCCCAGGATCCATCGCTTTTGAGTTTCAGGTAGTTGAGGGAGCCCGCGTTGCATGCGGCCATTTCGGGCCTGAATTTCTCAAGACAGGCCACCGGGCCGGAAATGTCCGGTCCAAGCACACCCGTACTCATGCAGATAATGATTTTCGGGACACGATCTTTAATGGCCGCAAGAATATCGCCCACCGTCCCCAGGTCCCATGTGGGCAGATGCCCCATCCCCTCTCCCTGATTTCTGAAGTGACAATGAACAACAGACGCGCCAGCGTTGTAGGCCTGTTCCGCATGGTCTGCCATCTCCTCGGGCGTCACAGGCACGTTGTGCACAGCCGGATTGGTGAGCACCCCGGTCAGGGCACACGTTACCACGGTCTTTGAATCCATTCACTCCTCCATTTTCTATGTGGGTGCGGTTCCATGTCCCTTTGCTCGCGTAGGCAATTTCTCCTGCTTGTTTCTGGTAACCTGCAAGGCCTCTATGATCTTTTTCCTGGTATCCTTCGGTTCAATGATTTCATCCACCACTTGAGCCGTCCAACTTCTGGCCACTTCGAACACATCTATCCTTTCTCTCGACCTATTCAAGTATCCTTCGTAGGCGTCTTCTTCGATCCCCTTACCATAGATCTCCCTGTAATCCAGCTCGGATGCTTCCACGGCGAATCTGGCAATGGGCCATGCGTAACAAAGATCTGCGCCTATCCCCTTTGTCCCTCCCATGACAAGGCTTCCTGCATCGGCGTATGCCTCCCGCAGCACGACACTGATCTTTGGGATGGTGGCCGTGGCGTAGGTATCGAGTATCTTACCAAAGTGCCTCAGAAGACCTTTTTCCTCCTCCTGTTCACCGGGTACCATGGGCGGGGTGTCGACCAAATTAACCAATGGGATGTTGTAGGCATCCAGGACCTGGAGGAAGCGGTAGTACTTGTCGCAGGCGTTGATCTCGAGCATACTCCCGGATTCAATGGGGTTATTTGCCACCAGGCCGGCCACGTGACCACCAAACCGACAGAAACAGGTGATGATGTTTTTTGCGTATTCGTCCTTGACTTCGAAAAATTCACCGTCGTCCACCAGTGATTTGATGACCTCATGCATATCATATTTCAGGTCAAATTCATCGGGAACAATCTGGACCAGCTCTCCCACGTCGCGGCCAGGATCATCCGTCGGCTCCTTATGGGGCGGCTTTTCCCTGTAATTGGAGGGCAGGTAACCTATGAGCTCCCGCGTCTTCTGGATGGTCTCCTCATCATTGTCCCCCACCACGTCGCAGGTGCCGCTGTAGATCATATGGTAGTCTGCGCCTCCCACCTTATCACCGATCTTTTCTGACGTGGCAGCCTGCGTCATCCTGGGGCCTCCGAGCCACAGGTGGGCGGTCTCCCTGCTCATTAAGAGAAAATCGCAGAGGGTTGGACAGTAAGCCTGGCCAGCGATACAGGGACCCATGAGCACGTTGATCTGAGGAATCAAACCTGAATACCGGGACTCCAAAGCAAACCACCAATCAATTCCTGCCATGGGGACATCCATATAGCCAAGCCTTCCCCCAGAAGAGTCGAGCAACCAGATCATAGGAATGCCCCACCTGGCAGCCATCTCCATCAATTTGACGAACTTGAGCCCGTGCTGGGTGGCGATGGATCCACCCAGGACTGTGAAATCACTGGCGTAAACAGCCACGTTCCTGCCATCTATCTTTCCGGTCCCAATGATGGCTCCATCAGCGGGCGCCTCAGATTTCCTGCCGTCGATTCGCCAACCGGTTGTGTTTACACAAGAGCCAAGCTCATTGAAGGTGCCGGGATCGAGCAAACGCTCAATTCTTTCCCGGCCTGTGAGCTTATTCCGACTATGTTGCCTCTCTATATGTTTGAGACCGCCCCCAACAAGATTTTTTTCTCGAATCTGCTGCAACTTCTGGATGGCCTCATCCATTCTCTTACCCATAATGGTTACTCCTCTTTGTAAAAACATTAACAACTTGGTTCTGTGCGGCTATGTCGCAATCCTTTTTTGTCATTGCGAGGAGCCGAAGGTGATGCGGCAATCTTCTATTTTCACTACATTATGAGATTGCTTCGGTCGTTTCACTCCCTCGCAATGACTTTATGACAGAGTATTTGTCACCCTGAATGCTTTGCTTAAGCGGGTTTAATGGAGCGTCTCTTCACAGGCAATTCTTCCCTCTTATTTATGGTGGATTGGAGCGCTCTGATGATTCTTGGGCGCGTATCCCTGGGATGAATTACTTCGTGTGCCGTGTAGTATGACGTCCATACCTTGGCCAGGTTCATGACAGAAAACTGTTCCTTGAGAACACTCAAGAAGTTATTAAAGACCACGTCATAATTCCCTGCTTCCTTTGCCTTGGCCAGCTCTTTGTGGAAAACGGCGTGCACCACGGTTTCTGGACCGGTAGGAGCAAATTCTGCCGTGGGCCATGTGTATACAAAATCAGGAAACATCCTGGAGCACCCCAATACGATATTCGCCCCGCCATAAGATCTCCTTAGAACCATGGTTATTTTGGGACAGGTCAGATGTGCATAGGAGTGGAGTAATTTGGCCCCATGCCTGATGACGCCCAGCCTCTCCCACTTATCGCCGGGGGGGAAGGCCGTGGTATCCACCAAAGTGACCAGAGGAATGTTAAAGGCATCCAAAAACATCATGAAGCGGTCATACTTGTCTGATGAATCTGGTTCAAGGATTCCGCTCAGCTCATCCGGGTTATTTGCCACCAGCCCCGTGGCATAACCGCCAAATCTGCAAAAGCCGATAACCAGGTGGGATGCAAAATCCTCCTTGAGTTCAAAGAATTCCCCGTTGTCCACGACCCTCTCAATGATCTCATGGATATCATAGGTAAACTTGGGGTCATCTGGCATCACATCCAACAGGTCTTCTTCTCGCCTTTCAGGATCATCCCCTGTCTCGACAAAGGGCGGCTTTTCCCAACAGTTTTGTGGAATGAATTGTAGCAGCTCTCTGGCCTTTTGGATGGCATCTTCGTCACTATCAGCGATAATATCGCACTGGCCGCTCTTCTCCATGTGGAATTCAGCCGTTCCTGCCTCATCCGATTCCTTTTCACCGCCCAACCATAGAAAGCCCGTATCCTGGTTGATGATCAGGAAGTCAGATAGTACCGGCAGGGCGGCCATCGGGCCGGTGCAGGGTCCTAGCAAGAGGGTAATCCTGGGCACAATTCCAGAGTAAAGGGAATATTTTCTCAGAACCTGACTAAGTCCCTCCAGTCCGGAATCTCCCCCTTTGATGCTGAGCCTCTCTCCCGCAGAGTCTATCATCCCTATAATGGGGATCTGTTTCTCTCCGGCCATCGTGGTCAGATCGGCCAGCTTCCAGGCGGCCTGATCACCCAAAGAGCCGGACATGATGCTGAAATCTAATGAAAAGAGGGTAATGGGACGTCCGCTCACCTCTGCAAAGCCCATCACGACCCCGTCGGAAGGACTTGACCTGAACTTGCCATCAAAAGGCGGACGGGTGTCTCTCACCATAGAGCCCATCTCCTCAAACGTGCCTGCATCCACAAGCCTTTCGATCCTCTCCCTGGCGGTCAGCTTTCCAAGTTGGTGCTGTAGCTCGAAGCGCTCCTTGCCACCCCCTTGAAGGTTTTCCTGGCGGTCTCTGGCAAGCTTATCCAGGTACCCGTTCATCCACTTTCCCATGCCATCCTTCTCCTTATTTTAACTCGTCCAGTTGAATTCACCGCCCGCTTGCCCCGGCCTTCGGGGGCTTCGCTCGAGGCGCCAGCCGTCGCTGAAGCTATGGCGGGACAAGCCCACACAGACCCAAAGGACAAGAATTTTGGACAGGATTTGCAGGATGTCCAGGATGGGATGCAAGGATCGCTGGAAACCCCGCTAGGCGGGGATCCCAAGGCTGCGCCTTGGGAACAATGGGAAACCCTGGAGCACAAAAATAAGCTCGCTCATTTTTGTGCTTCTAGGGTTCCCATTCTTTCAAGCGATCCGACCAACCCAGTTTCTTGAATATCAGCG
>JASFEQ010000077.1:0-13597 GCA_050124735.1 Desulfobacteraceae bacterium
CTGGCCCCAGAAAATACGCTATGCGCTTTCTCTAAGGCGCTTGATCTTGGCGTGGATGGCGTGGAATTGGATGTCCAGCTCAGTGCAGACGGGATTGCGGTCGTGCATCACGATTTCCAGCTAAACCCGGATATCACCCGAACATCTGAGGGTGATTGGCTTGAAAGCGCAAACGCACCGCCCATTAAAGACCTGACGCTGTCGGAATTAAAGCGTTATGATGTGGGCCGCCTGAAACCAGACACAACCTATACAAACCGGTATCCCGATCAAAAGCCAGCAGACGGAGAGCGAATTCCCACTCTGCAAGAAGTCGTTTTGTTATTAAAAGGTCGTGATGACGATAAGGCGCAGCTCTGGATTGAGATAAAGACCTCACCAGAAGAGCCTGCGGTATCACTATCCCCTGAACCTGTTACGGACGCGGTGGTAGCAGTCCTTCGTGAAGAAGCGTTTTCGGCTCGCGCCATGGTCCTATCATTTGACTGGCGAGCACTTGTGCATGTCCAGAAAACAGCCCCTGAGATCCCGACAGTGTATCTGTCCCCTATTGGTACGCGTTGGATCAGTGTCAGGCCTGGTGAACCCGGACCGGCTCAATGGACGGCAGGCATTGATGTGGGTGAGTTTGATGGGTCAATACCCCGTGCCGTGGAGGCAGCGGGTGGGCGATATTGGGCCCCTAACCATATGACGATCACCCCAAGCCTTGTACAGGAAGCCCACCAGTTAGGTCTAAAAGTGTTTGTCTGGACGCCCGACTCAAGGGAGCGAATGCTCGATCTTATGGATATGAACGTGGACGGAATCACCACCAACCGCCCCGACATCCTAAAAGCTATTCTCAGTTCAAAGATGGGCGCAGTAGCTGATAATAAATAGGGCACCGTCTCCGGTCGGGATTCTCTGCCGGAAATCAACGAATGGCTTTTTTCAAGGAAATGATGTATACGAGATAGCCGAGTAAATCGTCATGATCCCCTCAATCAATAGTCTACATACTGATGCTGCAAAGGGTTTTATTGGTCTCTTTTTTGACATCGACGACACCTTTACGACCCACGGAAAAATTGCTGCTACGGCATTTCAGGCCCTTTGGCAGTTAAGGGAACATGGCATAAAAGCTGTCCCCATTACCGGACGGCCCGCTGGATGGTGCGATCATATTGCAAGGATGTGGCCCGTAGATGGGATCGTTGGAGAGAACGGGGCCTTCTACTTCTGGTTCGATGAAAAAGATGGAAAGCTCAAGAAGCGCTTTCTGGACGCCGAAGCGGTAAGGGCAGAGAAGAAGGAAGGATTGAACCAAATTCGGGAGGAAATACTTGCTTCTGTCCCGGGAGCGGCCATTGCCAGTGACCAGCCTTACCGAGTGGCGGACTTAGCTATAGATTACTGTGAGGATGTTACCCCACTGGATTGGAAAGCCGTTGAGCGTATATGTGAGATCTTTAAGAAGCATGGGGCAACCTGCAAGGTTTCTTCTATTCATGTCAATGGGTGGTTCGGCGATTATGACAAGGTGAAGATGATGAAGATTTTTGTTGAGGAAAGATGGGGGTTAGATCTTGATACCCATAAGGAGCAGTTTCTTTTCTGTGGTGATTCGCCCAATGACGAACCCATGTTCCAGTATTTCCCCTATTCAGTGGGTGTCAAAAATGTTCTCCGTTTTACCGATCACATGACGCATTTGCCCGCCTTTATCACAAATCAAGAGGGGGGAGAAGGTTTTGCTGAAATCGTTGAAAGTGTGCTCAAGCACAGATCAAGTTGAGATCCAGGGGACTTTCTCGAATCAATACAGCATGAAATTCTTTCCTTTTGTCTTATCATCTATCAAAGGTATATAGCGGTAAGGAATACAAAAATATCGGTTGCCGTTATTGAATTACCTGACAAATATAGGATTACTAGGGCGGGAATCAATACGTATTTTGGCGAATCCGTCTGCGGCAAAGTCCTGCTCGATTATGTAAAACTGTAAATCTACTGTAATTGGAGAAAGAAACTATGTCAGAACATACACCGAGAACGCTTAATCAAATTCACCCGATTGAACAGGTGGATGAGTTTCTTGTCGTGGAACGCATCTTTTCCGAAGATGCAGGGTTGCCGTCAGTTGGTCTAGCCAACATTCATGCCGAGGTGCCCAACATCGAGGCGAATAAGGAGAAGATCCTGCGCGCGTGCCAGATTTTCAAAGAACGCGGAGCCAACGTGGCCGTCTTTCCAGAATTTTGTCTCTCTGGATTCTTCTGGGAAGATGAACACGCGTGTTGGGCCTACATGAATGAGGCGGTTACCGAAAACCATAAGGACTGGATCGACGGCACGTTGAAATCCTTACTGGATGATAAGTTTGAACTGATTATTATGAACAACATCACGCGCGGACCGGCGCGCAAATTTTACAACACCACCTTTTTTGTTTCCAAACTGGATTTTGACTACTTAGATCCTAAAAATTCGTACTACAAGGTTTTCTTGCCGGGGATTGAGAAGACCTATACGGAGACGGGCCAGGATGATCGCCTGATGGTTGAAAGCAGAAGAGGCTTTGGTCGCTTCGGGTTTACTACCTGTTATGATTACCTCTTCACCGATCTGCTGCGGGAGTATTCCATGGGCGACAATGTGGACGCCATCATTCAAATCGCCTCGTGGCGAGCTGCTTCCTTGCGCGACTATCCCGGCATGAATGTCCGAACCGATCTCTATTACGGTGAACTGTGGAATATGGTGATGGCTGCCTCCTCTGCCACCAATCAGGTCTGGACAATCGCCTGCAATGCAGTGGGTCGGCACAGTATATCTGGCGCCCTCTTCTGGGGCGGTTCAGGAATTTGGGCGCCTTCCGGCATGAAACTACTCCAAGCCTCACACTTCAATGAAGAGCTGTTGATCGTACATAATCTGAACATCCATGGCGAACGTCAGGTCGAACTGGTCGATTTTGACTACGGAATTGACTTTCGCACCATCTACAAGCCTATGGGAGATGGTTATATCTTTACAAGGAAGGTGGATTAGACAGACTTCGTTTTTTTGAATTTCAGAATTTTGTCTGCCTAACAATAAAGATGTCAGAGGTAGTCTCTCTAGCAGGCATGTGTTTGATCAAATCTTAGCATTCGCACTGAATTAAAGAGATGGATATTATTAGTTAGAATAAAATCGTACATTTTTGCGGATTTAGAAACAGGTAGAGTTCTTCTCCTTCTTCTTGCGGCAGGTGATGGGGAACCTGCACCCTGATCATAGTCTCATTGACGCTTACGAAAAAGAACAGAAAGTTACCCAAGTAGGCCTTATGGACAATGGTACCCTTGAACAGGTTCTCACTGCTTTGAGGGGGTTCCGAAAACACTTCCACATCCTCAGGACGTATAGATGCATACACTTTTTCCCCTAGCTTTGTTGCCGTGATGCCAGACGTCTTACACAGCATCTTCTCGCTGAATTCGGTGCGTACGTAAACTGTATCTGGGAGGACCTGGACGACCTCCCCGGACATAAAGTTCATGGTCCCTATGAAATCAGCGACAAATCGATTGGCAGGCTCTTTATATATCTCCTGTGCAGTGCCGATTTGCACCACGTTCCCCGAATCCATGACGGCGATTCGATCAGAGATAACCATCGCCTCTGCCTGGTCGTGGGTAACATAGACCGATGTGATGCCCATACGCCTTACCAGGCTCTTGATTTCAAATCTCAGTTCTTCTCTGAGCTTGGCATCCAGGTTGCTCAAAGGCTCATCCAATAGCAATACTTTGGGATTTCTCACGAGGGCCCGAGCAAGGGCCACCCTTTGCTGCTGTCCGCCGCTCAATTGGGCCGGGTATCTTTCCTCCAGGCCATCTAAACCCACCAATTCCAATACCTCTTGCCCCTTTTTCTGGATACTTTCCCTGGATATCTTCTGAAGTTTCAAGCCATAAACGATATTATTGAATACCTTCATATGCGGCCATACGGCATAGTTTTGAAACACCATGCCGATTCCCCTTTTGGAAGGCTGGACAAATCCTTCCGAAAGCATTGGCTTACCGTCAATAACGATATCCCCCTCCTCTGGTTTCTCCAATCCGGCGATGCAGCGCAGGGTGGTCGTTTTACCGCATCCGCTGGGCCCAAGAAGCGTTAACATTTCTCCCTTGTTCACTTCAAGCTGTATGTGATTAACCGCCACGACGTTCTTAAAGCGCTTGAACAGGTTTTGGATCTCTATGAATGCCATTGAATTTGTCTCCTTAAGTGATCACCCAATATCCGAGACACCTTGGGGGCGGGTTCACAGGTTCACCGTTCAGGGTTAGCTTTCTTTCGTTGACTTTGCTCGTAGTTTAGCAAGTACTTGATGAAGCCTCGAATGGGAGCGCGGGTTCGCCCGGCATGATCATACACATCCTGGAACTCAGCATTCGTTATGTATTGCTGATCCAATGCCACGTAAAGCTCACTTTGAACTTCGGTACAAGACCGCTTCGCATACCGCAGAAAACGAACAAACTCCGGATTAGTCTCAGAATCGAATCCTTCCGCAATATTGTGCATGGATGAACCTGCTGCGTCCTGCATTTGTCCCTTCAATCCGAAGTCCCGTGAAAACTTGGTCTTTTTTGTCAAGGCGTAGACCTTGCGGGTTAGCTCCCGTGCCAATTGCCATGCCTCGATATCCTCAAATCGCTCTATTCTCATCGATTTTCCTTTAAGAGCTGACGAATCAATAATTCTGATTTTACTTGAACCCAAACCTCTCAACCTTTCAACCTCTGAACCCTGAACCTCCGAACCCCTCCCTACGTACCGCCGGGGCCCCAGGCGGCTTTGAGGATGCCTCCGCCGATTCTTGCTATGATCAGCAGAAGGATAAAGGTGATCACAATCATCAGAAAAGCCATGGCAGCGGCGATTCCGAACTCCATGCCGCGGTGCCAGTTCAAAAAGATTCCTATGGGCAAGGTCTCCCATCCTCCTCGGTAAAGGAATATGGCAGTAGAGATCTCCTGGAACGCCATGATGAAAAACATCACCACGCCCACGAGCACCCCTTTGACCAGCAAAGGCAATGAGATATTCAGAAAAGTCCTGATTTTACCCGCGCCCGATACTTCGGAGGCCTCCTCGAGTGAAATATCCAACTGCAAATAGGAGGAGTGCGCCATCCGCAGGAAGTAGGGGAGCCGTCGTGCAAACAGGGCCAGCGGCATGATGATCCAATGCGTGGCCAAGGGTATATCTTTCCAGAATGCCAGGAGATAACTCACGCCGACCGCGATACCTGGGAAAGCCAGCATCAGTGTGATCACAAAGTCGAGGGCATTTTTCCCCGGGACACGGGTGCGGACGATGAGATAGGCGGCTGGAAGCCCGAAGGCGATCCCGAAAATAAGGGCTATCCCGCTGAAGAGGAAGGAGTTTTTTATCAGGAGCGGGGTTTCCAGAAGGATGACTCTGAAATTTTCAAGGGTCCAATGCGTTGGAAAAGCCTCAAAGACCCATCTTCTTGAAAAAGCGGCTAACCCCAGTACAATCGGAATGAGAAGGACGAGGATGGCGACAAAGACCATGTACACATACGCGCCCAATTTTACCAACGGGCTTGGCTCGATCACTCTCCCTTCAGCCGTAGTCCCTTTCGAGAGGCCCGTGTACTTTCTCCTCTCGACCCACCACCTGGCGAGCAAGAAGAGGGTAATGCAAACGATGGAAGAAACCACCACCGCCACGATCCCCATGTACTTGCGATGCATATCGGTAAAGTGATAGGCGATGTTGATATACGAAACCGATGGGAGAAAGTCCACTTGCCCCAAAATCAATGGCGTGAGCCAGTCCGTAAAAGGCCATAGGAATACGATGACGGCGCCCGCCAGATAGCTTGGGGTGCATAGAGGCAATGTGACGGTAAGGAATCTCCAAAAGCCACCCGCTCCCTCTACTTCGGCGGCTTCTTCAAAGGAGGGGTCTATGGTGGTGAAACCTGCAGAAAGACCGAGCACGATAAAAGGGAGCATGTGCAGCGATTGAATGAAGACCAGCCCGTGGAGTCCGTAGATGAAATTTATGGGTGTCTTGATCAACCCCGTTTCCATAAGGAGTAGATTCAGGGTTCCATACTTCCCAAAAAAGATGATGAATGCGAATACGCCGGCGAAAGCGGGCAAAACAATGGGCAAAAGGATTAGGGCCGTAAAAACGGTCTTCCCCCAGTGCCTGTATCTCGCCAAAATGTACGCCAACGGTACCCCGAACACGGTGGTCGTCAGGAGCACCAGCGTGCTCAAGAGCAAGGTATTACCAAAGGTTTTAATATAATAAGTGTCCTGGAAGAATCCCAGATAATTGTTGATGCCCCAGCTGTTGGTTTCGGCGATTTTGAAGCTTTCCAGCACCAGAATCGAGAGTGGATAAATCACGAGGAAGGCGATTACTAACCAAAGTAGTGCTGCGAGAAAGATATTACCGCGAGACATATTAGATCCTTTATTATCTACTAAGTAATGTACGAGCGAGCTACAGCTCGCTCGTACATCAAGCCTGGAGCCTATTCTGTCATGTTGTGATATTTCCTTACCCGGGTCGGCGTCTCAGCGCGATGACCACTGCTACCACTGAAATCAAGATGGCTATTCCTACTACCAAGATGATTCCAATGGGTAGACCCGTTGCAGCGGGAAGAGCGCGTGCCTCCGCTGCGGCCAGGCGGGCTGCCGCATAATTACCATCTGTCTCGAATAGCTTTCTGGCTTCTTTTATTTTCCCCTCAGCCTTTGTCACGTCTTTATTCTGGGCTTTCGCCGCCTTAATTTCTTCCTCAACTTCCTCTATGAGGAACAAGCTGCTTTTCAACTTGCCCCATTTTCTGTAGATCTCGTACTCATAGTAGCGGTTGACGTCGTCCCATCTTTTGGCCGCGAGATCCAAATCGTAATCAATGAACCCCACTTTCAGATCCCAAAACGAATCCACTCCCAATGCTTTCGCGGCGTGCTTGGCCATGGTGACGCCTTCCTTTTCCCACACGGAGAATTTAATGTCCGTCCTGGCTGCGAAGTAACGGCCCTCCAGTACGTATTTTTGTCCCTCCATGCTGAATAGCCAGTCCAGAAATATTTTCGCGGTCGCTTCGTTGGGCGCGCCTTTCAACAACGCCACTGCCTCTGGAACCAGGATGGTTTTTTCCGGGAGCAAATCACGCACGGGATAGCCATCTTTGCGCGCAGCCATCGCGTTCATTTGCGGCTGCGCAATGCCGATGGGAACTTCGCCGCGGCTCGTTATGTGGGTTGTATCTGTGCTGCCGGTGGAGAAGCGGGCTAACTGCGCCGCCAATGATCTGAGGTATGCCCAAGCTTCCTTTTCTCCAAATGCCTGTATGAGGATTTCTATGGTTTCATGCATTGTGCCAGAGGCGTATGGCAAGGTATGCACGATGTTACCCCTGTAAATGGGGTTGAGCAGATCCTTCCACGTTTTGGGCGGCGGCAAACGTAACTTCTTCAGGACCTTTTCGTTATAAAGATTCGTGACAATCCAGGGCGCGAAGCAGGTCCAATAATCATCTGCATCCTTTACCTTCATGCCGCCCCATGTGGCCGGAACCTTATCCCAATGCTTTGGCCGGTAGGGGACGATCAGGCCCTCTTTCTTCGCGATTTCATGCGCTGGAGCGCCTGCGCCCAAGAAGATGTCGGCATCAGGTTTGCCGGCCCATAGCCTCACTTTGTCCAGGCAGACCGGCCATCCTCCCGGCCGCACGAACGTAATCTCTATGTCCTTACCGTAGGTCTTCTTATAGTACTCTGTGAAACCCTTTCTCAGACTGTCGGATAACTCCTTGTAGACGGGACCGACCCAGCCGATTTTGTCTTTGGCCTGCGCTTCCGCGGCAAAATTTGGCAGGAGCAGCAGCCCCATCGAAAGGAGAGTGAAGATTGTTGCGGTCAAGATTCTCTTTTTCATTTTGGACTCCTTTCTAGTGGCATTGTCACATTTGAAGAAATAGAAATTTTTTTAAGCCCAATCACCCCCTTCCTTGCTAGATCGTGCAAACAGAAAGAGACAGAAAAAGTCAACCGATGTCATTCTCCAATTCCATAGATTCTCATCAATTCTTTATTCAGTCGAGGAGATACGATATATTTCTTCATTTTGGGCCCGATCCTTTCCATGGTTTCCAGGTAGAGTCTATCTCTGTTCACCATGGGCGCCTTTTGATACTCCTTTAGGACGGCCAGAAACCTGGTGGAATCCCCCAGGGCCTTATTTGTCACATTTTCTTTGTAGGCCTCGGCCGATTTGATCAGGGCTACCGCTTCTCCGCGAGCCTTTGGCACAACTACGTTCTTGTAAGCGTGCGCCTCACTGACGAACTTATCCATATCCGCATGCGCATTAATGACATCCTTAAAGGACTTTACCACGTCTTTGGGCGGATGGATTTCCTGTAGATTCGCAGTTAATATCTTGATTCCACATCCGTAATCGTCAAGAAGCTCCTGAGCAATTTTCTGCGTTTGATTTTGAATCTTGAACTTTCCAATGGTCAGGACCTCATCCACTGACAAGCCCCCAAGGATCTCGGTTATGGCTGCCTCAGCCGCGGCTTTGACCAAAAAGTCAGGCTTTACCGTCTTGAACAGATAGTCTTTCGCCCCCTTTATTGAATACTGCAACATGATCGTGAGGTTAATGATATTACTATCGCCAGTCAGTCTCTGTATTATGGCTCTATCAGCGTCCTTCTTTTTGTTAAGCCTTTTTTCCAAATACCCGATACTGATTCTGCTTATCTTTCTTATCTTGGGTTTGTCAACCTTTTCGATTGGCCATGGCAGGTGGTAGTGTATCCCGGGAGAAATTGTCTCTCTCACCATCTTACCAAACCTCCTGGCCACGCCTTCTTCATCAGATTGCACTATATAAAAGCCAGATAGGGCCCAGACAAGGATGCCTCCTATTAGGCATAACCTCCATAAGTCTCTCAGGTGTTTTAGAGCCGTCCTTAAGTCATCCAAAAGCGGGCTTGACTCACTTTTCCCCATGGCTATTTCCCGTTCCCCTATTTTCCAAAAGTTCCAAGAGCTCCGTATCCCCTGGAAGTAAGATGGTCGTCTTCTCGTCCAAGAATTTTTCGTAAGATTGCAACGTCCTTAGGAACTTATAAAAATGAGGATCTTTATTAAACGCTTGGGCATATACACGCATTGCCTCAGCATCACCCTCACCCTTAATTTTCTCTCCATTCTTATAAGCCTCCGATAGAATAATTTCCTTTTGTTTGTTGGCTTCGGCCTTTATCTTTGCCGCCATTTCCTGTCCCTCTGACCTGTACTTTTTTGCTATTCTTTCCCTTTCTGCCCACATGCGAGCGAAGACGCTGGGTTTGTTCTCTTCGGGGAAGTTTAATCGTTTCATCTTAATATCTATGACCTCAATCCCGTACTGTTCCCTGGCCCTCTGGTCGCATTTTTCAGATATTAGGTTCATGATCTTTCTCAATTGCATCTCACCCTCATTGTGGGAAACAAAAGCAGATAAGGGATAATTGCCAAAAATGGCCCCCGCCTCCGCGCTAATGATGTCTTCCAATCTCAACTCCGCTCCCCCTCTATCCCTTACCGCCTGCAAAAACTTTAGTGGTTCGATAATTTTCCAACACAAGTACATGTCAACGACGATGTTTTTCTTGTCCCCAGTCAAGAATTCGGAGGCCGTGGGGTCGTAGACCAAAACCCTTTTGTCAAAGAAAATCTTAGTTTGAATGGGATCGGGAAGTTTCCAACGCAAGCCCGCTTCTTGGAGCACTCTTACCGGCTTACCGAATTGAAGGATAATCCCAAGCTCGGATTCATCCACAGCAAAAGGCACTGTAGTGAAGATGTAAAGTACAACTGCGGTGGGTAAAATGAGCAATAATAATTTCCTTTTCATTTTCCTCCCCCTCCCGTTAAGCCCTCAAGAGGGCCTTGTTTCCCAGTATAGGGCCTGAGATCTAGAATATCTTTGGATGTACCCGGCGTTAAGATGAATTTGTTGATTCCGGGCAAAACCTTTTCCATAGTCTCAAGATAGACTCTGGTCTTGGTAATGTCCCTTGACGACTCGTATGCCTCCAACTTCATCAGAAACCTGTTTGCTTCACCATCTGCTCTATTGATTTTTACAACTTTATAAGCCTTTGCCTCTTCAATGATCCTGGCTGCATCTGCCCGTGCCTGGGGGACAATTCGATTGTAATAGGACTCGGCTTCTCTTTTATATCTGTCCTTATCCTCGCTGGCACTGGCAACCGCCCTGAAAGCGGGCACCACTTCAATCGGGGGATGTATCACCGGGATCACGACGTTTGTAACCTCTATCCCGAAGCCATATGTATCTAGAAAACCCTGCAGGATCTTCTTTGTCTCCTCTTCGATCCAATGCCTCTTCCTGGTCAGCAGGATGTCGATGTCTTCCTTTGCGATTATGTATCTAATCGTGGCTTCGGAGCCCCCTTTTATCAAATTTTCAGGTGCATCGACCTTAAACAGATAATCAACCATCTCCTTGACCCTATACTGGATAACCAACCATACATCCACGATGTTTTGGTCTCCTGTCAGCATCAAGGCCTCATCATAGCGCTTCTCATACTTGCCTTTTACATGGCGGGTCTCCCACAGGTAGGCCTCTGGTTCTTCATCAAAAATCTCCCGGGTCCGAAAACCTATCTCGACCCTGTTTATCCTTTTTGTATTCAGTTTTGTTGTGCTTTCGAAAGGCAATGGGAGTCGATAGTGAAGTCCAGGCATAACCCCCTTTTTGACAATTCTACCAAATCTCTCCACGATCGCTTCCTCGCCCGGTCTGACTATGTATAGTCCTGTAAATAGGTAAGCAGCGATGACGAAGATGGTCGTAACTGTAATGAGGGTACGCCCATGGGGTATTATCTTCCTGTAAAATCCTACATAATCAATATTATTCAAAAGAGGGATGCTCTCCAGTCTCAGGGCAATCAATTGGAGGGACGTGGTCGTCAATAGCGATCTCATTGCACTTTGGAAGATCTCGATTCCAACTATGATGATGAGAAAGCCCACCATTATCGCAGCGATAGAGTCTAATCTGAGGCCCATCATGTGACCAATCAGTCCAATTAAGACGGCCAATGATGTATACATATCCGTCCTGGAGTGCTCTCCATCAGCGATTAAGCTCGGAGAGTTTTCAGCGCGACCAACGTGTACCTCATAGCGGTAGAGGAAATAGGAGGTGATGATGGAGACAAATGTGCCCAAGATTGCAATGGGTAGCATCTTTATCTCTATTGTTGGTTCGCCCAGAGCCTTTCTAAAAATGGCATAGGCTGAATAGCAAATTATTACTGAGATAATGATAGCTATAATGTTCTCGATCTTAATCCGCAGGGGTGAGGGGATGGTCTTTTTCCCGGATACCCGGATTCCTACAAACACTAGAATGGAGACAAAGAGATCGGAACCGGAATGGAAGGCGTCAGCCAGCAAGGCAAGACTGCCGGAAAGTATTGCCAAGAAAAGTTTCAGCAAGATTAAAAGAACATTGATACCAATGGATATCAATGCTGTTGTCGATTTCCTATCCCATTGCATAGGATCACGTCCCTAAATTGTTTCAAAAAATCAAGAAGATATGACCATTTGAAAAATAAAAGGGGCAACCGCCAGACAGACTCATGAGGCTGCCCCTTTGTCTTACCCACCAAAAACGCTAAGTAGGTGGTATCTTTTAATCGTCTGTCTGCGCTCCTCGCGGGCCTTTATTGAACGGGCTCGAGTTGGATACTCCCTTTTTTCAATATGTCCCCAGGCCCCTCAAAGAACGCCATCATCTCCTGATCGCTGGCAGCAGTAGGTCTCCACCACTTGGCCTTGAGCAGATTTGCCTTGGCTTCTTCAATGATCTTCTTTTCCACGGGAACCCATTGGGTCTCATAGCTAACGCTTGTGGGCGTCACCGTGTAAAGAACGAACTGGTTTGGATAAGAAACAGCAGCAGGGTTGACGATGTAATTCACGCCACTGACCTTCTTGTGTCTGAGACCAATGTGCCGGTGCCCGGTGAGCACAAGCTGCACAGATGGGACATGTTTTTCAAAAATCTCCCGGACCTGAGGAGCATTATCCACCTGGAACTTGTCGAACTTTCCACCGAACTCATCATCCTTGCACCACGCAACAAAATTGTGGTGGCATATCACCACGTTTACCTTATCCTTGTTTGCATAGAGCTCTTTATCCAAAAATTTCATTTCGGATAGGGATATATGACCGCCCCAATGAGTTGGCACATTGGAGTCAAGGCCAATCAGATGTAGACCGGGTAATGGGTCTGCGCCCCACCAGGCATCCGCCCCCCTGTATCCATGACCTTGAAAGGACCAGATAACGGTAGCCTTGCTCACAGCCACATAAGGCGACTTTCCGGGTTTAGCCTGCCCTGCTGGAGCATAGTCGTGATTTCCACATACCACATAATAGGGGACCCTCAATTCATCCAGGTAGGCCTTCATCAAATCCAGGTTCCAAGGTTCTCCGTCCAGCAGCAAATCCCCTGTGACCACGACAAAGTCCAGATCATCTATTTTGTTCAAGGCCTGAACGGTACTCTCAACGATCTTGGTGCTCGCAGCACCCATCTTCATCTCATTGACCCCGTGAAGGGCCATGTGGGTATCGGTGATCAAGGCAAATTTGGCCTTTTCGAAACCGAAAGCTGCGGTAGAGAGGAAAAATACCAATGATAAGGCAAGCCCTAATACGAATAATCTGCGCCATCTTTTCATTTTATTTGCCCTCCTTATATTTCGTTGATTTCAATTCACAATTAATCCCTAAGCCTATTCTTCTCATCCCTCCTTTCTTCTGATCTGATTATCAACTCAAAACCAGTCAACCACCCCCTTTTCTAAAATCGGAAATAGATTTGGCTTGTTATGTGAAGCTAAATTTTCAAGCATGGGCCAAAAGTTCCCTTGCAGTTAGCGTCCCCTCGGCCTCTAAGACGGCATTCTTCAACTCGTCAAAGAGCGCTATTGGTAACGTAAACCCAGATGAAGTGGGTGCCTTATCTTCTCCCCTTTGTGGTGCAGAAAATAGCCTCAGGTCTATGAAATAGTAACTATTGTGGCTCAACAGGGAAATTCTTATCTCCTCAAGGGAGTTCTTCTCAAAGCTATTTATCAATTCTTCCATATCCCATTTCCTCACCTGGGCATTACCTGAAGCACGGAATGCTCATGACTCCAGTTTTCACCTTCCGACTTTGGATCTGGCCCGCTTCATCGGCACCGATGTTTTGGTCTTTGGCTCCAAAGGATACTTGCGATCTGTCAATTGTGATTATTTCCCCGGCCCCGACCGGGTCAGATGGAAAAACTTGTATGTTAATAGAGTTTAGGTTTTGGTTTTCAAGAGAGTTTAGATAGGAAGGTTGCAATCCTAACGCGTTTTCATCTTGATCTTATTCTTTTCGCAACGTTTTCATACTTCCTTCCGGTACGGAATCGATGGTGGCAAGAAGCCCCTTAGGCTAAATTAGCAGTGAATAAGATATCTTACGTTCC
>JASFEQ010000078.1:0-13582 GCA_050124735.1 Desulfobacteraceae bacterium
GCCCTCACAAAGAATAATCTTAAAGAACTGTTGGCATTTTGATTATTTATGTTTATTTTATTAAATCATACTTTTTCAATCTAATTTGACCAAAGTAAAATACCTGCTGCCCCTGTTTAGGGGAAACATGGGTAGGGAATGACCAATGACAAATGACTAATCGCGGAGGCCACTCAGTATGACTTGTGTTTTCGGCCCAGTCACATCGAGGCGACTGGGCCTCTCCCTCGGGGTTGATTTGATACCCGCGAAGACCTGCACTTACGACTGTTTGTACTGTCAGGTGGGCAGGACAACGCAGAAAACTGTCCAAGCCAACGAATTCGTGCTGATCCAAGAGGTCATTGATGAATTAAAGAAACGCCTTAAGGTATTCACCCCCGATGCCGTTACCCTCTCCGGATCCGGTGAACCCACACTCTATTCGAAAATAGATCAGGTTATCGCCGCCATCAAGAGAATAACAGAGACAAAAATAGCCATCTTGACGAACGGATCCCTTTTCGGGCAAGAAGTTGTCAGACGTCGTGTTGCTGGCGCAGATATCATCATGCCCACCTTAACCACAGTCTTTGAGGAGACTTTCAGAACCATACATAGGCCGCACCCAGAACTGCGCTTGAAAAGTATCATTGAGGGATTGAAGCGTTTGCGCCAAAGGTATAATGGCCAAGTTTTTTTAGAGGTGTTTCTCCTTGCCCAGATCAATGACAGCGAAAAAGAGTTGGAAGGACTCAAGGAGGTCATTGATGTGATCTCTCCGGACAAGATCCAATTGAATACAGTTGCACGACCGCCCGCGGATCAGAGTGCCATATCCCTTGACATGGAAAGGCTGAAAGAGATAAGAGAATTCTTTGGCGAGAAGGCGGAGATCATTGCCGAGGCACCATTGAGTAGAAGATGGGGGCAGCACGACACCGTGGTGGAGAGCATTTTGGAGATGGCCAAAAGAAGGCCATTGAGGGCCTTGGATATCGCAACCCTATTTAACATGCCCTTAGAGGAGGTAGAGGGCGTTATAAAGGGACTTGAGATCAAGGGAACCCTTCGTCAGCAGGAACATTTGGGGGAAGTATACTACATGCTGGGATGATAGAAGGCTGGCATATGGCATTTTGCTTGGTACGAGATTTAAAGCGCGGGAAATTGTAGAGGTTCGCCACGGAGAAGGAGATGAATGTGAAGGATTCCGAAGGTTATTATGTGGGTATTGATGCAGGATCTGTGAGCCTGAACTGTGTTGTCGTTGACCAGAAAAAGGAAATCGTCTACGAGTCGCCCTATAAGCGTCACCTGGGCAAGGTAGAAGAAGAGGTTCTTGAGCTTTTCCAGGATCTGTATCAACGATTCGGTCAAGAAAAGATTAAGGCCGTCGCATTTACGGGTAACCATGGACAGAAGATCAGCCAGAGGGTAGGTGGCTTCTATGAGTTTGAAACCATCAGCGAGGTGCTCGGATCTTTATTCGTTCGACCGGACGCAAAGAGTATCATCAGCATGGGGGGGCAGGATATTGCCCTCTTTCAGGTGAGCCATGACGGGGTGAGTTGGGAATTGGAATATTTCAACACAAACGGGCCATGTGCATCCGGGACAGGCTCATTCATCGACCAGCAGGCTCAGCGCCTGGCCACGGCCATCTATTCGGAGGAGTTGGATACCTCCCAAAACCAGACAGACGGTATACTGGGGGACTTCATCAAACTGGGGCTGAGGAGTGAGAAGCCTGCCAATGTGGCCTGTCGCTGCACCGTCTTTACCAAGTCAGATATGATCCACCTTCAGAACAAGGGTGAGAAGCTTGAAGACATTATCTATGGACTGCATTTGGGAAATGCGAGGAACTACATGAGCACCATTGTTTGCAATCGTGTCCTTGAGAATCCCATCCTGTTCATTGGCGGGCTTTCTATGAACGAACTCCAAGTGCGCGCCTTCAAAGACTACTTTCCTGAGTTGATCGTACCCGAGCACAACGCCTCTGTGGGGGCCCTGGGCGTAGCACTTCATGCCCTTGATTTGGGTCTGGAGAATAATCTGCACCTTGAGGCGTCCGAATTGATTATGGGGGAGGAGAATTCTGGGTTTCCCGTGGCCCCCAAGCTGGAACTGAAGGAGACCTATTTCCCAGAGGACAACGAAGTGCGAAAGGGATCGTTTCCAGAAAAAGAACGCGTCTATCTTGGCATTGATATAGGTTCCACCACGACTAAATATGCCTTGATCGATACAAATCGTGAGATCATCCACAAGAGTTATGTGCACACCCAGGGAAAACCGATCGAGGTGACCCAGGGGCTTCTACGGATCATCCGGGATGAAATTGGTGACAAGGTGGAGATCATCGGTACAGCCACTACGGGTTCGGGAAGGAACGTGGTAGGGGATTTTCTCAATGCAGACCTCATTATTGATGAGATCACAGCCCACGCCCGAGGCGCTGTGGAGATCGACACCGGTATTGATACCATCTTCGAGATTGGGGGACAGGACTCAAAATATATCTATATCTCAAATGCCTACCCGCTTGATTTTGACATGAACAAGGTCTGTGCTGCGGGCACAGGGAGTTTTCTCCATGAACTGGCCAATAAATACGGGATCAACATTGTGGGGGAGTTTCAGGAGATTGCCCTCTCCTCAGATACCCCGGTTAAGCTGGCAGAGCGATGCACGGTCTTTATGGAGTCAGACCTTGTCTCTTATCTTCAGAAAGGGCTCCCAAGGGACGATCTTATTGCGGGTCTATGCTATGCCATCGTGTATAACTACCTCAACCGCGTTGTAGGGAAGAGGAAGACAGGACAGCGGGTGATGTTTTTGGGCGGGCCCTCTCTGAACAAGGCGGTGGTGGCGGCCTTTGAGAATGTTTTGGGCCGGGGGCTTGTCGTGCCCAAACACAGGGAAGTGCTCGGTGCCTTTGGCGCAGCCATCAGCCTTCAGGAAAAGATGGAGCTGGAAAATTCGACCACGAGCACCTTCAGGGGACTGGAGAGTGCCATAAATGATCAGATGGATTACAAAGAGAAGGTCTGCCGTGCAGATGCCAATTGCCATAACCAGTGCAAGCTCAAGATCTATGACTTTGACGGCCGAAAGAGCATATGGGGAGGGGAGTGCGGCCGCTATGATTTGATCAGGGGCAAGGGCCGCAAGAAGGAAAACTATTTTCTCCTGAGAGAGAAAATCTGGCAGTCCCACATGGACGGTACGTATGAAGAACTGAAGGGAGAACCCATTATGGAGGTGGACGGACGACCCACCATGGGAATGCAGAGAAGCCTTTACTCTCTGCAGACCGGCGTGCTCTGGGCCCATTTCTTCGATAGACTGGGATATAGGGTCGTCTTTACGCCACCTACCAACAGTCAGATCTCCAGTGCTGGCATCGAGGCCATGACCTCAGAGACGTGCTATCCCATCAAAGTGTCCCACGGTCATGTGAAGGCTCTTGTGGGAAAAACGAGATATCTTTTCCTGCCCAGCATTATCAATATGCCAACACCGATGGAATCTGAAAGGGGTTTTTATTGTCCCCTTGTATCCTCCAACCAGTATATGGTCCGAGTAGCCCTCGACCTGGACAAGGCCTCTATACTGAGCCCTATCATTCATTTGAAATATGACTCCTCCACGCTGGCCGTGGAGATGAGCGAACAGCTGTCAAAGAAGCTGGGGAAGAGCCGATCAGAAATCGAGAGGGCCCTGGAATATGCCCTGGAAAGACAGAATGTGTTCGTCGAGGAAATGTATGCGATGGGAAAGGAGATCATTGCGAACCATCCCCCCGATATGCCCTTGGTGTGGGTCACGGGGCGGCCTTATAATCTCTACGATGAGAGGCTGAATTTGAGGCTAGGTCAAAATATGGCCAAAATCGGTGTGGACGCCGTGCCCATGGATTTCATAGATGTGACTGACGTGGACCTCTCAGATTTCCCCGCCATGTACTGGGGGCTGGGGGCCCAGATACTGAGGACGGCGCGGTTCTTAAAGGATCGCCCCAACTATTTTGGACTCCATATCACCAATTTCAGTTGCGGGGCGGACTCCTTTATTGAGCACTTTTACAAGCACATCATGGGAGATAAGCCCTATCTCATCTTAGAACTGGATGAGCATAGTGCCGTTGCTGGGGTAATGACAAGGCTCGAAGCTTACAAGAATGTCATAGAGAATACCATGCAGAAGCCAGATCGGGATAGTGGAGAGTATCCTGCGGATAGCCTCCATGTTTATCCGTCATCACCAGAGTCCCTCGAGCCGTCTCGACCCCTTACGACCGACCGAAGTTGACGAAAATGAAGTCAAGCTTTTTTGGCAAGCGCCTCGGCGTTGAAGCCAAATGGAGGTAAGTTAGATGGAAATGAAACAATACGGCAGCCAGATATTTAGCTCCCTTTCTGAAAGTGAAGGGCAATTGAGTGACAGCGGCAAGATTCTTCTTCTGCCAGAGATGGCCAGGAGGGCCAATCACCTTGTTGCTGGAGCCCTCAGGAGCTTCGGGATTAATGCACGGGTCATCGATACTTACAAGGGCATGGACCTTGGAAAGCAGTTTACCTCCGGTAAAGAGTGTTATCCCTGTCAGGTCACCACAGGTGACATCCTCCATTTCTTGAAAAAAGAAAAGGATAAGCTTGGGGATGATTTTCATCCTGAGAATTACACCATCCTCATGCCCACCTCAGAAGGCCCATGCCGTTTCGGGATGTACGATAAGTATCAGAGAATCATTTTAGATTCCTTTCCTGAACTGAAGGCCGTGAATTTCGGCTCACCCAACGCATTTAGCGCATATGCTCTGGATGGGATGATTGAAGAGGAGAACAAGACGGATGTGCGGATGGTTGGCTACTTCTCTATTGTCGTGGCCGATGTCTTAGACAGACTTTTGTGGAGAGTAAGGCCCTATGAAAAAGAGCCAGGTATGGCTGATGAATTCATAGAGAAATCTATGCATGAGATGGCTGCGTGCTTTAAAACATACGGGGCGAAGAAAGATTTAGACAAAATACTTGATAAGCTGGAGGAGATCGTTGAGCAGGGAAAAGCCATTATTGACCCAAACATTCCGCCTAAACCCCTCATTGGGATTGTGGGTGAGATTTACTTGAGAAGTCATGTCCAATCGAATCAGGATGTGATTCGCATTCTGGAAAGGTATGGGGCCGAGGTGGTCAATGCATCTATTGCGGAATGGTTCAATTATACCACCTATGATAGGGTGAGAGAGGCGAAAAAGGGACTGAAGTTGAGCCTGAAGCAATTTCGTCTGGGCGAGGCGATGAGGTATCTAAAGAAGATTTTCAGTCATGAAATAGAACTTCGATTTCAGCAGAGAAAACAGGATCAGATCTATAAACGGGCGAAGCGAATCATTGACCTGGCTAGCGATCATAGGATAGGCCACTTGGAAAAAGTGCTTAAGAAGGAAGATCTCTATTCCTTTGAGGTGGGGACAGAGACCTGCTTGAGTATTCCAGGTATCATGGAGTATGTGCACGAGGGATATAACGGGGTGGTCAATGTCTATCCCTTCACATGCATGCCTGGCACCGCCACTTCAGCTATAGTCAGGCCCATGATGAACCGTATGAAGGTCCCTTATCTGGATACGCCTTATGATGACACCTTCCAACCCGGCAGGGAGGCGGCCATTAGGACCTTCATGTATCAGGCACAGCAACATTACGAACGCAATGGAAGGGCAGAGCTAAATAGCGCATGACAACAAAGATGCTTATAAATGCCCTGGAGCCGGAAGAGTACAGGGTCGCCTTCATCAAGGATGGCATGCTGGATGGATTTCATATCGAAACATCCACTGCCGAGGAGATAAGGGGAAATATCTACAAAGGAATTGTGGAACGGATAGAGCCGAGGCTCCACGCCTGTTTCGTCAATTTTGGATCCGAAAAGAACGGTCTATTGCCTGCGGACGAAATACATCCCGAATACTACCAGACGACACGCCGAGATCCGAAAGATAAGGGTATCCCACCCATTGGGAAACTGGTCAAAAAGGGGCAGGAACTGCTGGTCCAGGTGACAAAAGAGATGCCCGGGCGCAAAGGCGCCCATCTCACCACCTATCTCTCTTTGGCTGGGAGATATCTTGTTTTGACCGTGGGCCGGAACATAAACGGCATATCGAGGAAGATAGAGGATGATAAGGAGAGACAGAGACTAAAATCCATAATGGGACGATTGAAGCTTCCCGAAGAGATAGGATACATCGTCAGGACGGTCGCCGTAGGCCAAAACAAGCGGGATCTCTCCCGGGATCTCAACCGTTTATTGAGGATTTGGAAAGACATCAAGAAAAGGGCAAAAAAAGCTCCCACCCTTTCGGTGATCCATAAGGAGCAAGATATATGTCTTCGTACCTTGAGAGATTATTACAATACTGATGTTTCCGAGATCCTCGTGGATGAAAAGGAAACCCACGACCGGATCAGGGAATATATGAAGATCATATCCCCAAGGGGTAAAGGGAGGGTGAGGCATTACAAGAGCAACCGTCCCATTTTTGACCAGCACCAAATCGAGAGCCAGATTGAGAGCATTTATCGCAACCAGGTCCAATTGAAGTCCGGGGGTTCCATTGTCATCGATGCCACAGAGGCATTGATTTCCATTGACGTGAACTCTGGCCGCGCAAAAGTGGGAAAGAATATGGAGAGCATGGCCTATAAGAACAATCTGGAGGCCGCAAGGGAGGTCGCCAGACAGCTCAGATTAAGAGACATGGGGGGGCTGGTGGTTATTGATTTCATCGATATGAGGGACCGCAAACATACCAGAGAGGTGGAGAAGGTTCTTCGAGAAGAGCTCAGAAAAGATCGGGCCAAGACGGATACATCCCATATCTCTAAATTTGGTCTTCTGGAACTCTCCAGAGAGAGACTGAGGCCCTCCATCCAATCAAGGAGTTACCGAACCTGTCATTATTGCCAGGGCAGAGGGACCATTATGTCTGTGGAATCGGCCGCTGTTTCCCTTTTGCGTCGCATCTGGATGGGCCTTTGGAAGGGAGGCGTAACGGAAGTGAAAGGTTCCCTCCCCGTGGAGGTTGCCGCCTACCTCCAGAATCGAAAGAGGAAAGAGTTGGCTGAACTTGAAGAGCGATATGGCGTGGCGATTGTTCTTCAGGGGAATCCCTCATTGGCCCCCGGAGAGGGCAAACTGGAATTTATGAAAGGCGGCGCAGTGCCTGCCAAGTAAGCAATTCAGACGATGGCGTAGGTGGGCCAGTTCTTTATGTTCAACAATATTATCTATTTCATTATTGTCCTCTTCATCTACTATTTTGCCTACCCTAGCAAGCCCGCAGAGAATTCCTTGTACTTCACGCTTGCAATGCTCCTCTTGACCTGGCTTGCCTTTGCAGGTTACAGCCAATGGGTTTTTCAACGCGCCCTCAATCGTTTCAAAGAGGACACCGCAGGAGATGGCCGTTTGGTGCGGGAATATCAGGGGCTGACCCTTCGGCTTTCTATCCTCGCCATATTTCTATTCGCATTGGACGTCAACTTCTTTTACCTTAGACACTGGATTCAGGTTGTTCCGGGATTGAAGTATTTTGCTGTCTTACAAGGGGTACTCGCCCTCGCCCTCTTTTTTATCTATTTAGGCACAATTTGGTATTTTTCTCACCCCCTGTACAGGGTAGCATTTCGCACGAAGGTTCAGAGAAGCTCGTTTATCAGCTCCAATCTTAGATTGAACATTCCCATTCTCTTTCCATGGCTGGTGCTCGCCATTTCACATGATCTGCTGGCCTTTACCCCTTGGGGAGGGCCAGAGAGTTTCCTGAATGAACCACAGGGGCAGTTTCTCTTTTTCGCCATTCTCATTACTGTCCTGATGATTTTTTTGCCACAACTTATCCAGTATTGGTGGGGCTGCCGTCCTTTTGAACCTTCGGACAAGGTGAGGGAAATAAAGCATTTCTTGCGAGAAAAGGGCTTGAAATACCGTGAGCTCATGCGATGGCCCATCTTTGAAGGCAAGATGATGACCGCCGGCATTATGGGTATTATCCCGAGATTTCGCTATATACTCATCACAGACGCGCTCATGGAGCTTCTCTCCCTGGAAGAACTGAAGGCGGTGGTGGGCCATGAAATGGGGCATGCCAAATACCGTCATCTCCTGCTTTACATTTTTTTCTTTCTCGGGTTCATGGTCTTGGTCCTCGGGTTGTTCAATCTTGAGGATCCTGGGCTTTACATCCTCTTTCTAGAGTACCTGCTTATTAGATTTTCCAAGACACTCTCGGCTCATACCTTCTTGGTGATTTACGGACTCTCTGTTCTAGCCATTATACTTGTCTATTTCCGCTTCGTGGTCGGATTTTTTATGAGGAACTTTGAACGTCAGGCGGATCTCTTCTCTGCGGCCACCATGGGCGGTCCCAGGCCCACCATCAGCTCCCTGGAGAAGATCGCGCTCCTTAGTGGAAAGAGCAGGGACCTCCCGAGCTGGCATCATTTCAGCATCAAGGAAAGGGTAGATTATCTCTGGCGCACATTAGGCGAACCTCGACTCGCCAAAAGACACCACCGTTTTGTGGCCACTTCTTTTCTGATCTACTTGGTCCTCATCGCCAGTTTTGGCTATCTTCTGAATTTCAGTGCCGTAGAGCAAGGGCTGGGCCATAGGATAAAAACCGCTGCAGTAAAAAAACAACTCGTTAAAGATCCAAATAACGTAAAGTTTCTCCTGGCTCTGGCCGGCGCCTATCATGAAATGGGGAAACTGGAAGAAGCCATTGAGGCCTATGAGAAGATAATTCTCCTGGATCGATCACAGGCTGTGGCGCTGAATAACCTTGCGTGGCTCTTGGTCACCGTTTCTGATGAGGCCTTAAAGGATAGAGAGCGCGCCCTTATCCTCGCGAAGAAAGCCGCAGATCTGGATAGGAAGCCCTTTATTCTTGATACCCTCGCAGAAGCCTACTATGCAAACGGCTTAAAAGAGGAAGCCATTAAGAGCATCAAGGAGGCTATCTCTCTTGCCACAAGCAATAGGGGCTATTACGAAAAACAACTGGAGAAATTTACAGCCTATTCGGGCCAGAAATAACCTCATCCCATCCAAGTTTTCCCTGTCTGCGGTCAGCAGAGAAAGGAAGATGGCAGGGGTCTTGACAATCCAGGAATTGTGTTTATATTCATTTCAATTACAGCTATCCATCAATAAAATCAACAGGTTAAACGCCATTTTTACTAAATCATTAAGAGAAGGAGGATTTGAGTGATGAAGATTAAGCCATTGAGTGACAGGGTTCTGGTTCTCAGGATTGATGAGGATGCGCAGACCTCTGGGGGTATTATTATCCCGGATACGGCAAAGGAGAAACCTCAAGAGGGTAAGGTGGTCGCAGCTGGACCTGGGAGACTGGATGAGAATGGAAAGAGGATCCCCATTTCAGTGAAAAAAAATGACCGGATTCTATTTGGCAAATATGCGGGCACAGAGATCCAGATTGAAGGCGTGGAGCATATCATCATGCGAGAGGATGACATCCTGGGTATTGTGGAAAAGAAGAAGGGGAGGTGATGGGACATGGCGGGTAAAGAGATCAAATACAGTTCCAAGGCCAGAGAGAAGATGCTGATTGGTGTGGACAGCCTGGCAGACGCAGTGAAAGTGACCCTGGGTCCAAAGGGACGCAATGTGCTGTTGGAGAAATCTTGGGGTTCACCAAAGACGACGAAGGATGGTGTGACGGTGGCCAAAGAGATTGAGTTGGAAGATAAGTTTGAGAATATGGGGGCTCAGATGGTCAAGGAGGTGGCCTCCAAGACGTCAGATGTGGCCGGGGATGGCACCACGACAGCGACCATATTGGCCCAGGCCATTTACCGTGAAGGGAGCAAGCTGGTGGCGGCAGGTTCCAACCCCATGGCCATAAAGCGAGGAATAGAGAAGGCCGTAGATTCGGTTGTGGAGCAGTTAAGGAAGCTTTCTAAACCGACTAAAGAGAAGTTGGAGATTGCGCAGGTGGGCACGATAAGTGCAAACAACGACAGCACCATCGGGGATATTATTGCTGAGGCCATGGAGAAGGTGGGCAAGGAAGGCGTCATTACCGTGGAGGAAGCCAAGGGCATGGAGACGACGCTGGAGATTGTGGAAGGAATGCAGTTTGACCGTGGGTATCTTAGCCCCTACTTCGTGACCGACCCGGAAAAGATGGAGGCACATCTGGAGGAGGCCTACCTGCTATTGCATGAGAAGAAGATCAGCAATATGCAAGAGTTGGTCCCCATTCTGGAGCAGATTGCCAAGATGGGTAAGCCACTGCTCATAGTCGCAGAGGATGTGGAAGGTGAGGCATTGGCCACACTGGTGGTGAACAAGTTGCGCGGGACCCTGAAGTGTGCAGCGGTCAAAGCTCCTGGCTTTGGTGACAGGCGCAAGGCGATGCTGGAAGACCTTGCGATTCTGACAGGGGGTCAGGTGGTCAGTGAGGACCTGGGCGTCAAGCTGGAGAATGTGACCCTAAACGATTTGGGCACAGCGAAGAGGATCAATCTAGATAAGGATAACACCACTATCGTGGATGGAGGTGGAAGTCGTGAGGCCTTGGAAGGCCGAGTGAAACAGATTAGAGTGCAGATTGAGGACACCACCAGTGATTATGACCGCGAGAAGTTGCAGGAGCGACTGGCCAAGCTGATTGGCGGGGTGGCGGTGATCAATGTGGGAGCGGCCACTGAGATGGAGATGAAGGAGAAGAAAGACAGGGTGGAAGATGCCCTCAATGCCACCCGTGCAGCCGTGGAAGAAGGGATTGTACCTGGAGGCGGCGTGGCCTTTATACGCAGCTTGAAGGCCTTGGATAAGTTGGCGTTGTCTGGCGAGGAGTCACTGGGCGTGAAGCTGGTAAAGCGGGCCTTAGAGGAGCCGGTCAGGCAGATAGCGAACAACGCGGGATTCGAAGGTTCCATCGTGGTTCAAAAGGTGATGGAAGGCAAAGACAGCTTCGGGTTTAATGCGGAGAAGGGTGACTATGAGGATCTAATGAAGGCGGGCATCATTGATCCCACGAAGGTGACGCGATTTGCCCTACAGAATGCGGCCTCTGTGGCTGGGTTGCTCATGACCACGGAGGCGATGGTGGCGGAGAAGCCGGAGGAGAAGAAAGCTGGGGCACCCGGCATGCCGCCTGAAGACATGTACTAAACCCTTTTATGAACTTGGAGCCCGAGCAGAGAACTACCCTGTTCGGGCTCCACTGTTTCTTGTTGCCCAATTCAGATGTCCCATCTGGAAGATTACGGTGAACTCATAGATGTGAACACGAAACGACTCTATTTTCTACTATGAATGATAAAGTAGGCAGAGAGGAACTGAGGGCTGAAATTGAGCAGGGACATTTTGCCAGAGCAGCCCTCGTGGCAGCCTCCCTAGGGGTTGATGAACAGGAGCTGAGGGGGCTGAGGCTAAAGGCCTTGTGGCAGATTTCAGCCGTTAGCAGGAATGGGCCAGGGACAAAGCGGCTTGCACTGGAATATGGGTTTTCCAAAAAGGAACTGGTACAGATCTTGCGGCAATATGCTGAGAGGATGAGAGACGAGGGGAATATGAAGCCCCTTGAACCTTGTTATGACTACAAGACGGACAAGCACCTCACCTTTGAGCAATGGCTGGATCAGTTTGTGAAGAATTGGGATAAAATGTCAGAGTCCTGATAGAGCTCTTTTCCCGTCCTCAATAGCACCAGGTGGGGAAAAGCTTTTCTTTGAAGCCACATTCTGGTAGAAAGAATCCCATTCACCACGCCACTTCTGCTTTTCCCGACAGCCAACGTCATACTTACCCGCAATAGGTCCGGGAGCAGGTATCCAGAATGGGGGTCATACGCAATTTCCGTTAGAGAAGAGGGGTGCAGAGATTGCAAAAGCAGGGAAATGAAGAGGGTTTTGAAACCAGCGTTGAGAAGCATGTCTTGACCGAACACGCGACTCTCATGAAGGAGCTTCATGCCCTGACGGGTAGCAAAATCCTTGCTCGGATTATGGTACAGAAGAACCCTGGAAAACTAGTTCAGTCCCTCTCATCTGGGGATTTTTTTTGGCTGGTGAAAAAGGTGGGTGAAGAGGACTGCCTCCCTCTCTTGGAATTGGCATCCGAGGCCCAGTGGCAGTACCTGCTGGACCTGGAGATCTGGAGAAAGGATC
The DNA here is from genome assembly GCA_050124735.1 of Desulfobacteraceae bacterium. Classification (GTDB taxonomy): domain Bacteria; phylum Desulfobacterota; class DSM-4660; order Desulfatiglandales; family HGW-15; genus JASFEQ01. The sequence continues at coordinate 12,198 of JASFEQ010000078.1, forward strand.
GGCTGGATAAGGCACACACCTCAGCTTGGCTTAAAAGACTACAACAGGCCGATTCCAAACGACTGGTCAGGTGGTTCTTTGGCCAGGGCGGAGCCCTTGCCTCTTACCACCTTTTCAATAGTATGGAAGTGATTGTGGTAGACAAAGATGATGAGGCCTACGAGCTTCCAGAAGGTTTTTTTACCCTGGATGGCGTTTTCCACATTAGGGTCACCGATTCAGAGCATAGAGAAACCATCGAGAATATCATAAGGGAGATGGCCAGAACGGATAATGTCCGGTACCAGGCATTTCTCACGAGCCTCGCGGGTCTTCTCCCTGCTGAGATGGAAGAGGAGATGTTTAGGTTGAGGAATGTGCGCCTTGCGGAGCACGGTTTTCTTCCCTTTGAAGAGGCCATGTCGGTTTATGCCCCTCTGGATCCCAGTGCACTGAAGCCTGAGAAACCGGAGGGGTTGCCAGATATCTTCGAGGATGAAGAAATCCGGGCCATGGTTCCTGCACTTCCCCTTTATCACACCGAGACAGAAAACATGTTGACAGGGGCCGCATTCAAGACCGAGGATCCCGTACTCATGGATAAGATCCGTCTCGAGTTTGCGGGGCTTTGCAACCAGATCATGTCAGCAGACGGGCTCCTGGTCCCTGAGCTCGATGTGCTGGTCAGCGCATGTCAGAAGGTGGCAAGGGTTCTAAACTTGGCCCTAGAGAGGCTGTGTGGGAAAGACTTGTCTAAGGCCGAACAGGCCCTGAGGACCCACTCCTTTGTTGACCTTTTTCGCGTGGGTTTTGGGCTGACGCTGAAATTGAAGTGGGAGGCAGAGCGCTGGTTAAAAGAAAGCTGGTTTCTTGGCCAGGGTCTGGATACCGACTTCTGGGGAGGACATTGGGGAGGCATCCTGGCAGGGTTATTGGAAAAAAGACCTCAGCATTACTTGGGCCTGAAAGGAAAGGAAGCCTACAAGGATTTTGAATGGCTCTCTGAATTGGGTGAGTCTCTCGAGGATCTCCGTCGTCTGATGGTATTGGATAGTCTTATGGAACGACTCGCGGCGTCTTACCCCACGGATGAAGAATTGATGGGTTCCCCGGAGTTAACCTTTCGTCCACTTCTTTTCAACCCCTGGAGCCGTCTTTTGTTAGACCTTCAGCCCTCCTTTGCGGGGCTTTCCCTTGAGCAGGCAAAGACCCTGTTACACCGTCTCAGAGGAGGCAGCAAGAAGCCGCCCTTTGAAATGCCAGGATTTGAAGAGACCTTCGTCAAAAATTTCATGTCCTATGCCTTGGACGCTGACCCTGTGGCCGCGTCTATCCTCAGGGATACCCTGTCTTTCATCTGGCATGAATTTCAGGAAGAATATGAAGGGGTCATTTTAGATAATTTG
>JASFEQ010000079.1:0-13510 GCA_050124735.1 Desulfobacteraceae bacterium
TTGGCCATTTTATGGTGTGTTCATCCACTCTAGGCATGCGGTTACCCTACTCCCTATCTCCAATCTGGACCCGACCCAAGAGGGGGTAGTGATCGGACCCGTACAGATTGTCAACGCGTTGATAAGTGCCTGCCCAGCCTTCGGGTAGACGGAAAAACAGGTAATCCACCATGCGTTCTGGGAACAGAAAGGTGCGCTTGACGGTGCCAAAGTCAGAGAAGGCGGCGGGCCGATCAAAAAACTGTTCCATGTAGCGTATGGCTGGCTCATTCCACTCGTCAGACCATGTGTTGAAATCCCCGCCCACAATGGTTGGTGTCGCAGTGGAGTATGCCTGTACGAGGGCTTTGACCTGCCGAAGCCGAGCCCTTCCAAAGCTGTGAAGGACCTCCGACCACTTAGCCCTATTTTCCAGGTGCACGGAAACCAGTCGAATGGTCCAAGATAAACCCGCCGTCGTTTCACCGGACAAATTTGCGCCAATGGCCAGCCTCCGTTGGCGGATATGAGGGAGTTCGACGACCGTGAAAGAGGAGAGTGGAATGGTGGAAAGAATGGCGCTGCCCCTGTCCTCGGGTATGTCGCTCTCCTCCGGCCGTCCATTGCGCATGAAAGGCACGTAGAAAAGGGAAAGCCCATGTTGTCGGGCTGTCTTAACAATGTCAACACGTTCACCAGACGGGGGCGTGAACCTTAGATAAGACCCTGTTGGTACGTTGGGTAAAATGGAGACCGGGACGGCCGGCCCCGCACGGAAGACCTCTTGAAGGAGCAGAACAAAGTCATGAATCGGTTCACCGGACGTGGGCTTTCCGCTGCGAAGCTCTTGAATGAAGGCGTTGAGATCCGCACCGCCCACATGAGTGTTCCAGGAGACGATGACAAGCGAATCCTGTTTTTTCGCATCCCGGCCGGGTTCCGGTGTCCCTAATACGAGAGGTGGTCCCACGCCCTTACGCCAGGACGCATGGGCTTTCCGCTCCGCCGCATCCGACGCTCCTATCCATTCAATGGACGGAGTGACCGCTCCCTTGTGTGGAGACACGGGCCTGAGCCCTGAATTAACTTGGCCAGGAAGAAGGATAATGAGTAAATAAATCAAAAAGCAAAAGAGTATAAGATGTTGTTGTTTCAATTGAATAACCGTTTAACGGTATTTCCTTAAATTTAGATCACTTTAGGCATTTTAGATACTTTAGTTCACTTAAACTGGAGGTGTTACAATGCCTTCTGTATATACCGCCCTAGCCATCGCCGCCAGCCGCTTTCCGGCGGGAGTAACGCATCCAGTTCCCCCAAGTTATCAACCCAGGTCGTTGTGGCCGACATAAAGAAGAGGTCGACCACTCCGATGAGACTGTAATAACCTGCGATGAGGGCGGCCACCTCGCCGTCCATAATCGTCCCACGGTAATCCTGATTCTGAGAGCCGATGGAAAGGTAGTACATAACTCGCTGTTTTTCCTTCTCAGTCAGAGAATTCCAGTATGAACTGAGGAGCTTATCCACCGCCTCTTCCGCTTCCTCAGGGATATCCTTCACGTCCACATAGGTGCCCTCTTCCCGTCCGACCATGGCGGCGCGATGACGCCCGTAGTGAAACATGACCTCGGCCCACCCCTCCCAGGCCAAAAGGTCCTGCATCTCTTCAGAGGCAAAGAAATTCGTCTTCAGATGCAGTTTTGGCCTTCTCTTCTCTATGTCATCTGTGTAGTAGGTGGGTTGGAATCCTTTCCTCTCCAGTTTTTCCTCAAAGGCATCTATGGCATCGTAAACAGGCTGGCGAAACGGGAACATCTCTTTAATGAAAGGATACTTTCGAATGCCTTTCCTGAATTCCTCAAAACCTGCCCTATAATCTCCCATTTCGCTAGTAACTGCATATTTACCCACCTTGAGCATGCCTCCCGCCGACTGTATTTCATCCCGCAATTCGTTCTGAACAATAATCAGCCTTGAGAAAAGCTCGTGGGCCCTGGACATCTGAGGAAAGCCTGAGCTGGGCGCATTCTCCAGTGCTGGTGCAATGACCAAAACCTTGCAACCCCGCAACGCGGCACCTGCAAGCATTCCGCCCCAAAAAGGGGAGTTCCACAGGCTGTCCGGGACGATGATGGTGGAGCCTGGCGGCATGAGGCTATAAAGCGTTGCCTTGGCGGCATTAATGGGCTTGGACCTGAAACCCGTCTCATTATGAACGTCCATGAGGGTGGCATCCCACCCTTTTCCCACCAGTGCATTGACTATTTGTTCGTAGTTGGCTGGTTTAGGCATTGGACGGAGGGGTGCGGGGATTTCATTCTCTTCAAAACCCTGCTGGAGCAGGACACAACGGGCAGCATTTTTCAGCGTCAGCAGAGCCGGACCTCTCATCAGGATAGCTCGATCTTCCCAAGTGGGACCTGCATAGTGTTCGCCAATGCCCAGTCCACCGTGTATCGCTTCCCCTTTTCCTGGATCCAGCTCCGTGACGTCGTAAAATGAAATCTTGCGGTGATCATGCATCAACACGTCTGGGGCGATGGGGAAATTTTCGATCAAATGGGCACTCCTGAAAGACCAATCCGCAGGGTGGGTGATATTCACATGCACCTTGATTTTTTTGGAGAGCCAATCCTCGCCAAACCGCCGCGCTTCTTCTTGCAGACGGGATGAGTTTGCCACCGCAGATCTCAGTTGTTTTTGTGCCTCTCTGATCTGCTTTTCCCACTCCTTGTAACCCTGCGGCAGCCGGAGCTCATAACCGAGCGGATCTTCAAGAAGATCAAGCCAGAGTTTCCCTTTATTGGCCTCATAGTAAAACTGGTCTATTATGATGAGGTAGACGGGGAACTTCCCCTTCTCGTCGTACGCTCGAACCCTGTTGGTCATGGCATGCAGATATCCATACAGGGTCTGCCCGAATCCTATACGATCGGGATTCCCTGCGGGAGTCACCCCCCGGTAATCATGAATCCAGAGAACGTGGTAGTCCTCAGCCTCCAGGATCATCCTTGCCACCTCGGGTTGAAACTGCTCGTTGATGACGTAATAGGCATCATTCCCGTGGACGAATGTATCCCCGGTAACCTTTTCCAGGATTCCGTCCATCTCTTCTTGGGAGTCGTATTGAAGGGGTTTCAGGCCGTAGTGCATGGGAATCCATACGAGCTTCGAGTCTCCCCAAACCGTCTTTGAGCCCTCCCGGTTTCCATCCATGATCCTGACCACTTCCTCGAACACATATAAAGCGGCCTTTTTCTGGGCTTCAGATAATGACATGTGCTGATCCAGCCAGCCCTCAAATCGATGCCCAGCCTGAACGCCATACCCCAACAGGGAATCGTTTTTCTTGTTTTGTCCCAGAAGACGGTTGTAGGGAATGATCACGTCTTCGAGTAAGATCTTTCTGGCCTCGTCGGCAATACGTGTCCCATTTTCTTTATTCCGAGAAACTTCTCCGCTCCCTTTCACCGCAAGCGTGAAGGCTTGGTCAATGGCCCGGTGATAGGCTAGGGCTTCTGCATAGTGGGTGTGGCCCTCGGGATATTGAGCATCCATCAGGTTGAGATGCGCCTTGAAAGACTGGACCTTTTCGCGAAACGCTGCCAGCTCGTCTTCACCCTTTGATAAATCCTGGTCGAAAAATGGCGTCGTATATTTATTAATCCAGCTTGCCGCATGGCGAGCCTGGTCTAAAACGGGTCCCAGTTTCGATGCAAGTGGGATTTCTTCGGTGATTTCTGGCCTTTCACGGGGCGGGGGAAGGGTGACATGATCCTGCTTGGTTCGGGTCTTGCCCTTGTAAGGTTGGCCAAATGGAAAGGTCAGTCCGAAATTGAAGGAATGGCCTCGACCAGGGAGCCAGTCGACCCTGAATTTCCCTCCTCTACCAAAGAGTCCCCCTCGCCGCAGCGGGAATTCCAGGCGGATAATGGCATCCAGCTCGTCCTTCCTGAACGAGTAATCGATGCCGGCCTGCAAGAAGAACATCTTGACACCAGCCAGAGCCCGCACCCCCGAATCCGTTCTGCTGTCCACTGTGCCCAGATATCCTTCGCCAGCCAGGCCGATGCCAAAGTTTGGATTCATCAAATAGCGCCATAAGCCTCCGGTCAATTGCCCTCCCCACTTGTCCAGGTCACCATCATAGAGGGCCATGGGAGCCACATAGAACTCCCACTTGGATGGTTGCCCCATGGACTTTATAGGCTCTCCAGCATCCGAGGCGGGTTGACCTTGGGCAAAGAGCAGACTACAGTGCGTCAACAAGATTATGGCGGTGATGAGGACCGTCTTTTTCATGTTCATAGGTAAAGGGTTTTACTCAAATAAAGCCGAGATGTAAAGAATGGGTGTTTAAGAGAATTTCGGCATTATGGGTACATCATGACATATCTAATCGTAGAGAATTTGTATTGCAACTATGAATTTTAGCCTTGCCGAGAAATATGTGGACATGGGTGTGTCTGCGTAGCGACGCGCCTTGACATGTTTTTTGGGGTCATTAAATTAATTTCAAATCCTAAATCGCTAATAGGCGTTTTATGGCTCTTAAGAAGGAAGGCCTTAATGTGATGACTTTTAAGTCAGGTATCCATGGTGCCATCCTCATATTTTCCCTCCCTTGGGGGAGGGGGAGGAGGTCAATGACATGAAGAAGATGGCAGCAACAGTAGGGTTCCTTGTGACCTTGTTGCTCAACAGTTGTACGGGCGTACCAGAAGGCCTGGAGCCTGTGACCGGATTTGAGCCCATAAGGTATCTGGGCAAATGGTATGAGATCGCCAGGCTGGACCATTCTTTTGAGCGCAATCTCATTAACGTGACCGCCCATTATGCCAAAAAAGAGGGCGGTGGAATTGAAGTCATAAACAGGGGATTCAATGGGAAAACTGGGGAATGGAAGGAGATCGAGGGTCACGGCCGCTTTATCAAGAGCGAAAGCGTGGGCAGCCTGAAGGTTTCTTTTTTTGGCCCTTTTTACGGAGGTTATCACATCATTGCCTTGGACAAAGAGAACTATGCCTATGCAATGGTTGCTGGACCGAGTCGTTCCTATCTCTGGATCCTGGCGAGGGAGAAGACGATGAACCCAGAGACGCTTTCGGATCTTGTTTCAAAGGCAAAGCAGTGGGGATTCAAAACTGAGGCGCTTATCTACGTAAAACAAAATTAGGGGACGCTCTTCATATTTCCACATTTTTAGAATTTATGGAAGGTTTGAAAATAAAGAACATCCCCCTGTTAGGCACCAACTAAGGAAGGAGAGATCACATGGCATTATGGCAGCGGCTGTTAATAACTCTCGTGGCCATTGTGGCGGCCAGCATTATTGCTGGTTTGATTTGGAACGCCCTGTTTAGCATCACGCTACCGAGCTACGTCGGGGGTGTAATCGGCGGGCTGACGGCTGTACCCGTATGGGAGTTTTTAAAGCGCGTGGGCCCCAAGCCCCAGTGAAAAGGTGTCAAGCCCTAGTTGAATGGCCTTTGGATTCAACAGGAAAAAAATTCGACCAGGCAAATCTGCCCTCGCCGCTTAATGAAGCTCCCGTGGCGGCCAAAGGGGACTTTCTGCGGGACAGACGAAGAGGAGGATTTATGTTGTTCATGATAATGGGCAGGATCTTCATCCTGTTGGTCCTTTTTATGTCAATTTTTTTTGTTGGTAAGGCGGCGGTGGCCATCGAGGAAGTGAAATACACGGTCGTTGAAAAGGAAGGAGACTTCGAGCTCAGGGATTATGAACCGTTCATTGTCGCCGAGACGCTTGTGGAAGGTGACTTTAGTGCTGTGGGGAACGTGGGTTTCCGCCGCCTATATGATTATATATCCGGTAACAATCGAAAGCAGGCATCCATTTCCATGACTGCTCCTGTTACACAGGAGGCAAGGTCTGAAAAGATCTCCATGACTGCTCCTGTTACACAGGAAAACCAGGGTGGGAAATGGCGGATCACGTTTATGATGCCATCGCAATACAGCATGAAAACGCTGCCAGAGCCTTTGGATCCCAACGTGAAACTGAAACAGGAGTCGAAACGGGTTGTGGCGGCGCTCAGATATTCGGGCACCTGGAGCCAGAAGCGGTATAGTGAAAAGGAAGCTCGTCTATTCGAATGGATCGAAAAACGAGGCTTCAGAGCGGTAGGTGAGCCTGTCTTCGCGCGGTACAATTCACCTTTCATGCCCTGGTTCCTGCGCCGCAATGAAGTTTTGATACCCGTTGCGCGATGAAAGAGGGGTCAATTCTGCTTTTGACCCTTGCATATCGCGAAGCGTACCTTGCCTGGTCTCCTCCTTAATCTTCGATCCTGTGGTATTATAATTCTACCATCCCAATTATTCCGGCTAGTAGCCCGGGTTTCGAATAAAAGTCAAGAGCAGACTTAACCCCTTTTCCCATCTTGACGTCCTGAGCACATTTCCTGTGATTCCACGACTATCAAGTCCCCCTATGCTCAGCCTCCAGTGTGTCGTGTTTGCCTCAAAAGTGTTGCTATTTCCACTAAATAAGGTATGGTGCAGTGCAATTGTTGAATTTTTCAGGTGGTGAATTATAGGCTAACTATCCGAAAATAAATGTAAAGTCAAAAAATAGCCTGATGATGATGATATTTGCATGATTCTTGCTAGTAAAAATTTTTTCATGTGGAAATTGTTCAAAACTAAGAATAATTGCGGCGTATAAAATCTAGTAAAGACAAAAAAGCATTTCAAAGAAGATGGTTGGGGTACGTCTCGTGCAAACTGAGTTGATGGGGGAGGGGTTGGAATCATGGTTGCAGCTATTAAACACTACATGAACCCTTTGCATGTCTACTGTCGCCTGCGGGATATGGGAATTTCAAGGAATGCGGCTAGTTTCGTATGCCGTTTATATGAGCGCGCAATCTTCAAACACTTTGCGCGAGGAGAAAAGGAACCGAGTAACGGCTAATGCTCCAAACGTAAATCTGCTGGCCTCCAAGAGATGACGGAACCCCATCAAATGGCCAACGAATTGCGCGAGCTTTTGTACAACTTGAGTGTATCAGAAAGATGGAATCTTCCTTTACAGATACTGGAGAGAGACGTTCAGGCATTGAGAGAAGACGTTTTTCCTATTCCCACCATATTCCGGAGAGAAGGCGCAGCGAAGGCCGCAGAAGAGAAGAGAAAAGCTCCGTTGATCGAAGACCGCCTTTCCCCGCGCAAGCCCCCATTTCCAGCCATATACCCCAAGATTGAGAAGCCTACACAGGTGCACACCCTTGAAATTGATAAAAAATGAGAAAGGTGTCTATGTCCTTTCTTTAGGTCGAATCCCTGTCCCCTGAAAAGCGTGCTTGGCGCGAAAGGGCGCTTCAACACGAATCGAGCACAGCGTTGGCCCCCTTTGGGTAAGCGAGAAATTGATGGTCTTTATACAAAATTTGCTTGACGAACTTATTGGATCGTGGACACTTAAAAGCATTCCAAGATCATGTTCCATTGGCCCTTTGGAACTTATTCCCAAATAGCGCAACGGATCCACATCAGGCAATCAAATGCTAAAAGGAGGGTATAAAATGTCCGCTGCTAATGAAACAGAAATGGGAAGTGACCGAGCTGTGGTGTTTGGTGATGCAAAGAAAAACTGGAAGTGGTTACTGATTTTAGGGGTCATTTTTATCACCCTCGGCGCGGTCGGTCTTGGCAGGGCATTTGCGCTCACCATGGCCAGCGTCCTATTCTTTGGCGTGCTTCTTTTGGTCGGTGGTGGCATTCAACTCTTTGAATCATTTAAATGTAAAGGCTGGAAGAGCATCCTTTTTCATGTGCTTATTGCCATACTTTATATTTTGGTGGGAATAGAAATCATCGCCAGGCCCATGGTGGCCTCCGCTGTTCTTACCCTGCTTTTGGCCGGTGGAATCATTCTGGTGGGCATTGTGAGAATCGTGATGGCCATCCAACTCCGCAATCGCAAAAACTGGGGCTGGCCCCTTCTGAGCGGTATCATATCCGTTTTTCTGGGTCTGATTATTGCAGCGAAGTGGCCCGTTTCAGGCCTCTTTGTGATTGGTCTTTTTGTGGCCATAGAGTTGATCATCCATGGATGGTCTTACATTTTTATCGCCCTTGCAGCAAAAAGTGCCCTTGAAACCTCGCCGGCAGAGGCTTAGGGTAGGAAAAAACAAAAGCCATAATGGCGCGTTTCCAAACGTGATCAAGGAGATGGCATAGCTTTTTTCCATATCAACCAATGACTGTCTTTTGCTTTAGAGGGAGGAGCGTGATTACATGTGTAATTATTTGAATAGGTACGGCCTGAGACTTCTGGTTGTTTGGCTTCTGACGGTTTTCGGGTGTGCGTCATTCAACCCTCGCCCCATTGAAGAAGTTCCTTTCAAGGCGCGTGCCAAGACAAAGTCTGAAAATAATGTCCGGGTCACGGCGGCTGTGCTCAGCGCGGAAGAGAGCAAGGCGGTTTTTGACCTTGATCTGTACAAGAAGGGGATTCAGCCTATTTGGATAGAGATCGAGAATAACGATGAGGAACGTGTGTGGTTTGCGCCGGTGGGGGTTGACCGGGACTACTTCTCCCCGCTCGAGGTGGCCTACATGCACCACAGGGCTTTTTCAAAAGAAACCAATTATAGAATAGACAAATACCTCCATGAGCAAGGCATCAGAGGGCACATAGAGCCTGGCCGTGTGAAGTCTGGTTTTGTGTTTACCTGCCTGGACCTGGGGACCAAGATCGTTAATGTGGACCTGGTGGGAGAAGACCATGATGTCAGGACGTTCACCTTCTTTATTTCCGTGCCAGGACTCAAGGTGAGTTACGCGGACGTGGATTTTGAGAAATTGTATGCAAAGGATGAGATTGTCTCTTATGAGGATGAGGAGGACTTGAGGAAGGCCCTTGAAGGCCTGCCCTGTTGCTCCACGAATGCGGACGGGTCGGAGCAGGCGGACCCGCTAAACCTGGTTGTTATCGGGAATGGCAGGACCGTACACCGGGCCCTCATTCGTAGCGGTTGGGATGAAACAGGTAGCACGGAGAAGGTCGTGGCCATCACAGAGCAATACCGATACACGCCTGTCAGTCCCTTCTACCTCTACGGCCGGCCGCAGGATGCGGCCTTCCGAAAAACGCGCGAAACGGCAGATGAGCGAAATCACGTGCGGTTTTGGCTTTCCCCCATACGCTATAAGGGTAAACAGGTCTGGGTCGGCCAGATCAGCCGGGATATAAAAGTGAGATACCTGCCGGGTATATTTCGTATAGAGCCCGCGGTAGATGAGGCGAGGAGTTATATATTACAGGATCTATGGTATTCACAGACGCTGGCAAAATTTGGGTATGTGAAAGGGCTTGGGGCGGCCTCCATGTCGAACCCCCGCAATACCCTGCAAGATGATCCCTACTTTACGGATGGTTATCGACTTGTCATCTGGGTGTCCAGGAAACCCGTTTCTTTTTCAGAAGTTGAAGTTCTAGAGTGGGAAGTTCGACCTTTGAAAAAAAAGACTTATTAGACAATCATCAGCATGCAGTGAGGTGATCCTATGCTTAGTAAAAAGCGTATTTGGTGGATCCTATTGCCGGTCATCTTTATCCTCTCGGTTTCCGGATGCGCCACATTCAACCCTCGCCCTGAGGAAGAAGGTGCTTTCCGGGAACGCGCTCAGACACAGGATGAAAGAAATGTACGGGTTACGGCTGCTGTGCCCAGTGCTCAGGAGAGCAAAAGGCTGTTCGGCGTGGATATGTACAAGCGGGGAGTCCAGCCGATCTGGCTTGAAATCGAGAATAATCGTGAAGAACCTCTTTATTTTTTGCCTATCGGTCTGGATCCCAATTACTTCAGTCCCATTGAGGCGGCCTACGTGAACCATTTTAGCTTTAGTACGCCCGCCAATGAGGAAATGAACCGGTTCTTCTACGAGCAACGAAAGGATATCCGCATCGATCCGATGGGTGTCAAGTCGGGCTTCGTCTACACCCCTGTGGATGAAGGAACCAAGACGTTCAATGTGGATCTACTCGGAGAAGATAAAGAGATCAGGACGTTTACGTTCTTCATCAACGTACCAGGTATTCGCCCCGACCACCAGCAGGTGGACTTTGAAGCCCTATATCCCAAGGATCAGATTCTGTCTTACGATGAGGAGGGATTGAGGAAGGCCCTGGAACGTGTTCCCTGCTGCACGACAAACAAAAAAGGAACCGAGCAGGGCGATCCCCTTAACCTGGTAGTCATCGGAGATGGCGATGATGTCCACTATGCCCTGATTCGCGCCGGCTGGGATGAAACGGAAATTATATATAGGGCATCAGCCTGGAAGACGGCTATGTCCTTTATCTTTGGGGGGCGATACCGTTATTCCCCGGTAAGCCCTCTTTATGTCTACGGCCGGCCGCAGGATGCGGCCTTTCAGAAAGCACGCGGAACGATCCACGAGCGAAACCACCTGCGCTTGTGGCTCTCGCCCATGCGATTTGAAGGTAAACCCGTGTGGATTGGACAGATAAGCCGCGACATTGGTGTGAGGTTCACAACAAAAACGATTCTGACCCACAAGATCGATCCGGACGTGGACGAAACCAGGGATTTCTTGATCCAGGACTTGTGGTATTCGCAGGGGCTTGCAAGAGTGGCCTATGTAAAAGGGGTTGGCCCCGTACCCATTTCAGAGCCACGGGGCAATCTCACCGGCGATCCCTACTTCACGGACGGCTTGCGAGCTGTGTTGTGGGTGTCCAGTGATCCTGTGGCTATGGAAGCCGTCGAAATTGTCGAGTGGGAAATCCCCCCTAGGTAAAACAGAGCCCACCCTTTCGATTTGCTCTTTCCTTTTGACAAAAAAATGGGGGACGCCCTTTAGATTTCCAGATTTGATAAAAATTGGGGACACTCTTTAGATTTTATCTTTTGTTCCCAGTGGTCATTTGATATGAGATGGCATGCCAAGAAAATCCAGAATAGATGCTACCGGCGCCTTACATCATGTGATTGCTCGGGGTATTGAGCGAACAAAGGTCTATCGGGATGACCTTGATCGCAAGAATTTCCTCGAGCGGCTTTTCACAATCCTTCCAGAAACCGACACCCAGTGCTTTGCATGGGCGCTTCTGCCAAACCATTTCCATTTGCTCCTCAGAACCGGGCAAGTCCCCATAGCGACAGTGATGCGGCGCCTACTAACAGGCTACGCAGTTTCTTATAACCGTCGACATGGCAGGCACGGTCATTTGTTTCAAAACCGCTACAAGTCAATTCTATGCCAAGAGGAGCGCTATCTGCTGGAACTTGTTCGGTACATTCATCTAAATCCCCTCCGGTCAGGAATTGTCCCGGACATTAAAGCCTTGGACACATTTCCCTTTACAGGTCATGGCGTTATCTTGGGTAAATTCAAAAACGACTGGCAAGGTACCAAATACGTGTTGCGACTGTTTGGAAAGACCAAGGCCAGTGCGAGAAATCGCTACCGCTTGTTTGTAGAGAAAGGCATTGTTGAGGGGAGACGTGATGATCTTATCGGAGGGGGATTGATACGCAGCAGCGGCGGATGGGTCAAGGTAAAAGCTTTGCGAAAGGCGAAAATTTTTCAAAAGTCCGATGAACGCATTCTTGGCGACGGTGATTTTGTTGAAGAGATATTATCTTCAGCTCAAGAGCGTTTTGAGCGAAAGTATGAACTAGAGGCTAGAGGCTTTGATCTCAACAAGATCGCTGAAAAAGTGTCCGACTTGATGGGCGTCAAGCTCTCGGACCTTAAGGGACCTCGCAAGGAGCGATTACGGGTAAAGGCGAGAAGCTTACTGTGCTTCTGGGCATCAAAAGAATTGGGTATCAGTATGGCCGAACTTTCAAGGGAGTTACAAATTTCGTTGTCAGCCGTAGGCCTCTCGGTGAAGCGAGGTGAAAAAATAGCTCTGGATAATAATTATAAACTGATCTGATGCTGAAATGTGGAAAAGTAAAGGGCGTCCCCTAAATTTGTGAGTGAGGAGAGGTGGAGCATGGGATATTTGAGGATCTGCTGTTTGGGTGTTCTGTTGGTGGCCATGTTGGTGGGCCCGGTCTTTGCGGACCAGGTGGAGATGAAGAATGGCGACCGTATCACCGGTGTCATCGTGACTGTGGAAAAAGGTTCACTGATCATCAACACCTCTTATGCCGGCCAAATCACGATCCAATGGGTAGAAGTGACTCAGATCAGGACGGATAGCCCCGCGCAAGTGGTGCTCAAGGACGATAGATCCTTCGAGGGTGTCACCCAGCCCACAGCAGATGGGGAACTGAAACTTGAGGTGGAGGAAACCGGGGACGAGGTTACCTTTACCCTTACCGATATCGAGGCCATAAACCCGGAACCCCCCGCTCCTACGCGTAAGGTGGAAGTATATGCAAACATCGGCGTGGAAACGGACAGAGGGAACACCGTGAAGGATCAATTTGATGTGGACGGACAGTTACTTGTTCGGAGAGACACGCACAGGGCGAAACTGGGGGCCGATATCGAGTACGACGTAACTTTTAAGGAGGTGTCGAAAAACAAAGGACTCGCCTATCTGGAATACAACTACTTGTTGACAGAGCAGAAGTACCTTTTTGCTCGCTCCCTCGTCAGTTGGGATGAATTCAAAGACCTCAGACGGCGTCATACATATGATGCAGGCGCAGGATATACATTCTTAGAAACGCCCCTCACCCGTCTGTTTGCTGCAGCGGGTCTCTCTCGCGTGGAGGAGAGGTATACAGATCCTGGAGGAGAACAAACATTCCCCGCCATAACCTGGACATTTGACTACAGGAGATGGTTCTTCAATAAACACCTTCAGTTTTTTCATAACCAGAGGGTCTATGTTGCGCTTGATACATTGGACAATTCGTTTTGGTTCACCAGGACCGGAATACGGATCCCCCTCTATAAGTTCATTAGATGGACGCTTCAATTTAATTATGATTGGGATAATATCCCCATCCGGGATGTTGATAACGCGGACATAAAATTCATTAGCAAGATCGGTTTCAAATATTAGCACTTTGTTGAAAGAGTGCCTTTACCTGGTCATTGGAAGGAGCCGCAGCGACGAAGCCGTTCGGCTTCGAGCTCACGGCCGAGAGGCAACCTCTACAGTTTCTCATGTTTTTGCCCCGAGATTGCTTCCCCCAACGCGATCGAGAGTCGTAGTGACAAATGCCGAAAGCTATTCAGGATCCAAACAGCGAATATGGCATAATCCTCCAGTTCGTGAACACCGAATTGTGGTTTTTTTACCACACTATATGGAATAGCCAGCTTAGAAAATCCATGCCTTTTGACCTAACTAAGTATTTGTTATTTAATGAAATAACAAAAAAAATCAAAAGATATTAGATCTTGCACGGTTCTTGCTATGATGAATACGCAAAGGCGTCGCAAAGACCCCCAACCGAGAAGTCATGTGACTACCATGGGCCTGTGGTTAGAGAGAAAGGGGGTCTGCGGAGGCGTTCTTCTTTTACAGCTTTTAAGATGCCGCGCAAGGATGATTCCGGTCTCTTCAG
>JASFEQ010000080.1:0-13472 GCA_050124735.1 Desulfobacteraceae bacterium
CCGACTAACAAAACGTGAGTTCTTGAAGTTTGGTGGGAGGAGTCTCTGTGCCCTTTGGGCGGCTCATCTGTTCTGTGTCCCAAAAATAACTCGGGCAAAAATGCCCGTAAAAGGCCTCATCAAGACAAAACTCTCCCCCTATTTCACCCCACTGGGTGGAGAAAAAATCCAGTGTGATCTCTGCCCCAGGCAATGCCACCTCCCCCGTGGCAAGAGGGGGTTTTGCCGGGTGCGTGAGAATCGGGATGGGAAGCTTTACAGTCTGGTCTATGGAAATCCCTGTATCCTTTATTTGGACAAAATCGAAAGAGAGCCCTTTTTCCACGTCCTTCCCGGCACCAGTTCTTTGACCCTATCCACAGCAGGCTGCAATTTTCGTTGTAAATTTTGTGAAAATTGGGAAATCTCCCAGGCCTTTCCAGAGGACGTCTTCGCCCAAGCGTTCCCCCCAGAGCTTGTGGTAAAAAAAGCGAAACAGATGAGGGCCCATTCTATTGCTTACACCTATGCAGAACCTACAATTTTCTACGAATACATGTCTGATATCGCCCTTCTTGCGAAGAGGGAGGGCCTTTTGAATGTGATCCACTCCAATGGCTTCATCAATCAGGGTCCCCTCCGTGAACTGTGCAAGCTCATAGACGCGGCCCATATAGACCTGAAGGGGTTTACCAACGCATGTTATCATGATTTGTCTGAGGGAAAACGCAGCCCAGTGCTAGACACCTTAAAGGTGCTGAAGCAGGAGAAAGTCCACTTGGAGGTATCCACCCTCATCATTCCCACAAAGAATGATGAGATGACGGTGATTGAAGACCTGTCCCTTTGGGTGAAGAAAGAATTGGGAGCGGACACCCCGCTCCACTTATCTCGTTTTTATCCTCTATACAAGCTCCAGCGCCTCCCTCCAACTCCGGTGTCCACACTTGAAAAGGCCCGCGACAGGGCTTTAGCCTGCGGCCTGGAGCATGTCTACATCGGGAGAGTGCCGGGTCATGAGGCCTGGAATACCTTCTGCCCCAAGTGCAAGAAGATCGTTATCGAGCGCATGGGATACATGATCAAAGACATGCATTTGAATACAGGGAAGTGCGGCTATTGCGGTAAGCCCGTACCGGGCATCTGGGCTTGAGTCAAGACGTTGCGTCACTCGGTAAAAGGGACCCTTCAGAGAATCCTAGCTAGATCGACCTCGGGAATAAAAGTTCTTGAGCGCCACGGAGTGAGGGTCCAGATGGGTCAAGCCATATTTTTCGGCCCAGTCCATGGCTTCCAGAAATTCCTCCACAGTGATCCCACGAGCAATTTTCGGATATTCAAAGGCCTTGTATTCCACACGATATTGCGCCATGACGTTCACGTAAGTGGATTTGGGGAGGTTCTCAGCCACCCATTTTGTGAATTTCTCTGTCCCGGCCACCCGGTTTGGCATAACCAGGTGTCGGATCATCAGCCCCCTCAAGGCTATTCCCCGCTTATCGGTCAGATGTCCTCCCACCTGTCGGTTCATTTCCATGATCGCGCCCTTTGCCATTTCAGGGTAGTCTGACGCTCCGGATGAATACTTTTGTGCCTGATCCGCATCCATATATTTCATATCAGGCAAATAGATATCCACGATGCCGTCCAAGATCTTCAGGATCTCTGTGCGCTCGTATCCACTGGTGTTGTAAACTAGGGGAATGCTCAAGCCTCTCTTCAAGGCCATCCGTGTGGCGCTGAGGATGTTTGGCATCACGTGGGTGGGAGTCACCAGGTTGATATTATGGCAGCCCATCTTTTGCAGATGGAGCATGG
Source organism: Desulfobacteraceae bacterium (assembly GCA_050124735.1). Classification (GTDB taxonomy): domain Bacteria; phylum Desulfobacterota; class DSM-4660; order Desulfatiglandales; family HGW-15; genus JASFEQ01. The sequence continues at coordinate 1,798 of JASFEQ010000080.1, forward strand.
TTTCTGCCAGGTATTCATCCCTTACTTTCCTTCCTCTGCCCTCATGGGAAATGGGCCAGTTCTGACAGAAGATGCAGCGAAGATTGCAGTTAGAGAAAAAAATGGTGCCAGAGCCATGCTCACCGACCAGTGATATCTCCTCACCAAAATGGGGTTGGGCACTGTAGATGACAACATCACTGGGCGCCTGGCAAAATCCCTTTTCTCCCTTCAGCCGATTCACGCCACACTGCCGGGGACAGAGTTCGCACGCCTCGAAAATAGCGTAGGCCTGTTCAATCCTCTCCGCCAGCTTACCCTGATCCTCCAATGTGTCATAGGCGGGCCGCCAAGGTTCTTTGTCTTTTTCATAGGCGTGAAGAGAGACGGGAGAGCAGAGAAGTGAGCCCCCAAGGATGAGGGCATTTTTGAGGAAATCCCGGCGAGATATCTCCATTAAGATCACCCCATTCCGAGACCTTTGTAAAACGCCCCCTTTTGCCCAATCTCCGCGTCAGACTCTGATTTTAACCCGCCAAAGAGCTATGGCGGGTAAATCCTCGAAATACTTGTCGGGTGTATTCCTGTGGTTAAAATCTTCGCCTTCCTTGATCTTGAACAAAATTGAACATTTTTCAAAAGTCTTAAGAGCGGTTCAGGGCTTCAGCCCTTTTTTCAAGCATCGGGAAAAATCATTTCTTTAGTGCTTGACCCACGGTATTGTAGAGCCAAAGGATTGTCAAGAAGGTGGGCCTTGCCCCCAGAAATGGACAACAAGGGCTATTCACAGTTCCACCTTCAGCCCCTTGTTTTTCAAGTACTCTTTAACCTCTCTTATACTCAAGGTACGGTAGTGGAAGACCGAGGCAGCGAGCAAAACTTGCGCACCCCCTTCTGCTACGGCTTCATAAAAATGTTCCAGGTTTCCCGCGCCCCCTGAAGCAACGACGGGCACATCCACCGCATCCGAAATGGCCTTGGTAAACTCCAAATCATAACCCGTTTGGGTGCCGTCACCGTCCATGCTGGTGGGAAGGAGAACGCCTGCGCCCAATTGCTGACACTCCTTTGCCCATTCAATGGCATCCTTACCCACCGGCTTGGTCCCGCCTGCCACAACCAGTTCAAAGCCGGAAGCCATCTCCTTATTTCTCCTGGCATCAATGGCCACAGTGACCCTCTTGCTTCCATACTTTTCTGCGGCCTCCCTGACAAGATCAGGATTGCGGACTGCAGCGCTATTCATGGATATCTTGTCAGCGCCTGCCTCAAGCACCAATTCCATGTCTTCCACACTCCCAATGCCACCCCCAACCGTCAGGGGAATGGATATCACAGAGGAGACGTTCTTCACCCATTCCAGTCTTGTCTTACGGTTTTCTACAGTGGCTGCGATGTCCAGCATCGCCAGTTCGTCCGCCCCTTCCTTTTCATAGAATTGTGCATTCTCCACCGGATCACCCGCATCCCTCAGATCGACAAAATGGATGCCTTTGACGACCCGCCCCTCTTTCATATCGAGACAGGGCATAATCTTAATGCTCTCCATCGCATAAACCTCCTTTCACGTTCGTTCAAAACATCTCTTTTACAAAAAAGAAGATGACCGCGCCACAGTAGGCGAGTTTGAATCCAATGCTCACCACATTTCCCACAAACACACCCCAAGCCGCTTGAAGCGATTTTCTCCCTTTCTTTCCAGCTAATAGCTCGCCAGCCAACGCCCCCACAAAGGCCCCGAGAAGCATGCCCCAGGGTGGAAAGAAAAGCACGCCAATGAGCATCCCTATCATGGAGATCCAGATGCCCCATTTTGATGCCCCGTATTTTTTTGCCCCAACCAGGGGAACCACATAGTCCAGGATAGTCACCAATACGGCCAAGCCTCCCATGATAAGCAAGAAGGTTGAACTAAAAGGCTCCCAGTTCTTGGCCAAAGAGAGGAGAATCAGGGCTAGGAAACTGAGAGGAGGCCCCGGGATGACGGGGAAAATGCATCCAACAAAACCGATAAGTGCGCAAAGGACCCCCAGGATTATCAGTGCTATCTCCAAATTTACGCCCCCTTTGGACTATTTGAGGTGAAGATTAAGCGTAAGCCTACTACACCCGACCAAGAAATAAAAGGGGGCGCGCGCCTTTGGCACTTGATCAGGGCCTCGGTTAGTCAATTGACACCCTACGACCCTTACTTTATACTTTTATCGTCTGACAGGGGTACTACCGGTTGAGAGAACTTACGCCAGGAACCTCTCTGTTTTTTAGGTATAGAGCCCCCCACATCCATAATCAAATCCCATTCATCGCCCTTTCCAGCTGTTGGCGATCGTTTGTTCCCGGGGTTGCAGGGACTTCGCCCTGGTGCTATCAAAATGGGGAGGTGTATTTTGAACAAATTATATGTCATTGACGGTCCACACAGGGGCACCACCTTTGCCCTCAATGATGGTACTACCACCGTCGGGAGGTCCCATGACAATGACATATGTCTCTCAGAAATAGGCGTTTCGCGGCATCATGCAAAGCTTCTAAAGAAGCAGGGTAAAATCTTCATTTTAGATGTGAGCAGTTTCCAGGGCGTCTTTATCGACGGACAGAAGATAGAACCAGGCGTGGAGGTGGAGATAAGAAAAGGGAATCGTTTTTTGGTAGGAAATAGCAGCCTATCCTTACAAGAGGAGGCCAGCGGAGAAAACCTGGTTCAAGCCTATCCCAAAGAAACACAAAAAACGCCCTTCCACACGAGTGAGTCTTTACTCGAAAAGCGTGAATCCCGAGACTATACACCGACTGTTGGATTACTTCTCAGGGTCTCTAATATTTTTGCCAAATCGCATAATATCCGTGAAGTATGGCACGAAGTGATAGATCAGATCATGAAGCTGTTGATTAGAATCAATCGAGGTGCCATTCTGCTCCTAGACAAGGACACGGGCCAGCTGGAAGAGGTGGTTTCAAAGACGAGAATAAGCACCGAAGGAGGGCGTCTCCCCAAAATCAGCTACAGCAGGACTATAGTCGACAGGGTCATAGAAGAAGGTGAACCGGTCATGATGCCCAACACAAGCCTTGCAGACGAGGCGGACCTTTCGGAAGGCATGCAGGCTATGAATGTCATGTCAGTGATGTGTGTGCCACTCAAGTATGAAGGAGAGACCCGCGGCATCATTTATGTGGATTCCATAGGATTGCCTTATGCATTCCGAAAGGAGGACCTGCAGTTACTTGGCGGTTTAGCGGATACCGCGGCAGTCGCCATACAAAACGCCCAGCTATATGATGGGCTAAAAAAAGAGCTAGATGAGCGAAGGCGAGCCGAAGAGGCCCTGGGTAAAACAGGCCAAGAGCTCCAGGAAACGAGAGATATGTTGGTGCAGTCTGAGAAACTTGCGGCCATTGGAAGGCTTTCGGCGGCTGTCGCACATGAGATTCTCAACCCCATTAACATCATATCCATGAGACTCCAACTGCTGGAGCAAAAGGAGGACCTTTCGAGAGCCGTAGAGGACACACTTACCATCTGCAAGAATCAGCTAAATCGCATTGTTGAATTTACCGAAGACCTGGGACAGTTCTCTCGCCGTTCGAAAAAGCATATTTCCATGAATAACTTAAACGATATTATCCAGCATACCCTGGTCCTGAGCGACCCTCAATTCAAGGAGTATGACATCAAGACAGATGTGAAATACGATACGGCTCTGCCCTTGATACCCCTGGATAAAGACAGGATTGAGCAGGTTATCTTTAATCTCATTTACAATGCCACCGAAGCCATGGTCGGCAAGAAAACCAGGCTACTTGAAATAACAACTGGACTATCCGCCCCAGGGGATTATGTGCAAGTCATCATTTCAGACACGGGTACGGGTATTGAGGACAGCCACATGGACAAGGTCTTTGATCCCTTTTTTACCACCAAGGACCCTGGACAGGGCACAGGGCTGGGACTTTTCATTTCTTACAGCATTATACACGAGCATGCGGGTAGGATGTGGGCAGAAAACAATGAGTGGGGAGGCGCTTCTTTTTTTATTCAGCTCCCCGTTGATGGAAGACCCCAATAGCTATAAAACTTTAGAAAGGAGCCTTGAGTTATGGGAAGGATCTTAGTGGTCGATGATGAAGTTGAAGCCTGTAAGGTGTTGGAGGAATTTCTAAGTTCCAAGGGTCACGATGTGCACACGGCCTTGGACGGGCCCTCGGCCATAAGCAAATTTCAAGAAGTGAAGCCTCAGCTCGTATTCCTCGATATGATCATGCCTGGGATGGGTGGTCTGGATGTCTTAAAAGAGATGAAAAAAATCGATTCTGGCGTCACGGTTATTATGGTTACGGTCGTAACCGACCATGAGCGGGCCAAGGAAACGATCGAGTCGGGCGCATACGATTATATTACCAAGCCTGTGGACCTCAATTATCTGGAAAACGTCATGATGGTGAAATTGATGGAATGACCCTTTTCGTTTGGAGGGGTGGATATGACAAGAGGTGAAAGCGGGGGGGAGGGACGAAAAAAGGGCTTGGAGATCGTCCTCAAATGCGACACCGCCGGAAGTCTTGAGGCCGTGATATCAAGTTTAAAGTCTTTGGAGAATCCTGAGGTGGACGTTTTACCCATTCACGCTGGAATTGGGGCGATCAGCAAGTCGGATCTACTCATGGCACTCACGGGGAGCAGACTTGTGGTAGGGTTTAATGTGAGTTTGTTGCCCAAAATGCAGCAATTGAGCAAAGAAAAGGGCGTGGAGATCCGTCTCTATGATGTGATCTACAAATTGACCCAAGATCTAAGCCAGATTGCGGGTCGTTTGATTCGTCGGGAGGATGAAAAAGAAATAATCACGGGAAAGGCCAGAGTGATTGCCCTATTCAAAAGCAGCCGCAAGGGGAGCATTTTGGGGTGTGAGGTTTTACAAGGAGCCCTTGTCCAGGGAAAAAAATTCAGGATTATCTCCGCCATGGGACCTGTCTATTCAGGGAAAATAGAATCGCTTCATATTGGACAGGATGCCGTTAAGGAGGCCAAAAGAGGTCAACAGGTTGGGCTGAAGATTTCAGATTTCAATCAAGCCAAGAAAGGAGACCTGGTGGAAACTTACGAAAAGCTAAAGTCAGAAGCAAGTGCCACCTGGCATCCCAAAGGGCGTGTTAACGTTATCTCCTAGTTGTGAAAGCCCCTTATTCATACCCCAGAAACCATTCCGTTTATTCCATTTCCTGCCAGCAGATTTAGAGTTGGACGCGAAGATCGTCGTAGGCCACAGTTATTTTGAAAGCTAAATGACGGTCAACGCTGATCTGATCTATGGTTTTTTGCCACTGTTCCTGATTTAGGGGAACAGGATAGGGATCTCCGCTTTTGGGGTGTCTCAAAGGATCTGCGGATTTGTATTTCTTTGCCATCTTATTTGCGGGATCCCCTGGAACCATTTCCCCATCCCCCATGTGGACCAGAAAGGTTTCTAATTTCGGCTTCCAGCGTTCTATAAATTTGAGGGCCCCTTGAAAGCTCATGTGATGTGGCCTGTTCTCGATCGGTTCATTAAGCCAAAAAGACTGAATGATCAGATAGTCAGGATGAATCAGATCAGGATGAGTCTCTGGCAGGTCTTCGAAATCAGACGTGTACACCAAACGGACCCCCCCGCTCCCCCGAGGCTTGGCTTTTATAATGAATCCCACAGACCCCAATGCAAATGGTCCATGATTCGTCTTGAACGGGACGAATGCAAATTCTCCAAAAGCATAGGCGCTTCCAGGCTCTATTTCCTGGAATTTAATCACACCCATCTCCTCCAGGTAAGCAAAGCGGTCTCTGACCACTTCCCAGCTCTTCTGTGTCATATAGACCCGTATGGGCTCAAACTCACCCTTTGCGCGGGTCCGTTTATAGGAAAAGAGCTCGTCTAATCCCATGTAATGGTCCCCATGCTCATGGGTAATCAATACAGCATCCAATCGATCGATCTGGTGCCTTGAGAGCTGGGAGGCTATATCGGGGCCACAATCCACCAGGATGTTGGTTCTTCCTGATAGGAGAAACGCCGTCCTCTGCCTCTTTTCCCCATTTCGCCGCATTTCGCGGCAAATCATACAATCGCAGTTTAGTTCCGGAAGACTCCAGGCCGCACCCGTACCAAGAAAGATAAGATCCATAGTATCTACTCACGACTTAACATTTTGCCAAGGCAGGACAAATGGGATGGGCTATTATCCTGAAGGTATGACGCTTATATCTCTTCAGGCGCCTATTTGTTGCAAATAGTCCCTCAGATTTCCCCTCACATAGTCCATAATTTCAGGTTCCCGCCGGTATCTCTCCACATCCTGCAATATATTCATCATCTCTTTCAGGGACCTCACCACCAAAGCTTTTCCAAGCAGTTTTTGCATCCTCATGATCAACAAAAAGAGCAACTTGTTAAAAGAAGAAGACAAGACCAATCTACCTTCCGTAGCCTTCTCTTTCTCGGCAAATCGTTTAGATATTTGTGTGGCAATCCCTGCTTGATAATCTTTTGACAGATCGAGGGTACGCAGGAGCTCTTTGCTCTGGCCAGTCAATTCATTGAGACACTTATCCAGGATACTTTCAAACCTTTTGCCCATCTCCTTACGAAAGTTGGTCTCGAGAATCCTCAACAGATCAAGATAGATATTGACGATTTTGGTATAATCCACTTCACTTCCCACTTTCCCATCCTGTGCGGATATGAGAGTGATGAGATCAAAGCAGAGGAGAAGGTAGAAAGTCTTATAGACATCTTCTCTTGTCAGGCCTTTTGATTTTATGATCTGGCCTATGGTTTTCTGCCCGTCAATCATAGAAAAAATGGTGAGTTCGAAGGGATTCAGTGGGATAATGGCCTGGAACTCGTTGGCCCCCTCGGAATGGGTGAATACAGCTTCGTCTCCCGGGATATGTCTTGCAAAAGTCTTCAGGTCTTCCATTAATCTTATCGTATCGAGAAGTAGCTGGATCATGTTGTAATCTATGAGATTATTGGGAAGGATGCTGAAATCAACTTCACTGAATTTCAGATCTGCATTCTCCATCTTAAGGGCAGCTGCAAGGGCATATTTGACCTTTATCTCAACGAATTTTTTCCAAACGGCCTCTGATACAAGCCTTCTCTCAAGGAGCGTTTTGCCCAGAGACTGAGGGTCTTTTTCCATGATCTGCTCCAATTCTTTCAGTTGACCCGGACCCAGTCCCTTTTGTCCCGCAATCTCTCTCAGAAACTGTTTGCCCTCATCAACACCTTCGGCGTAGACCACATTCCCCCCGTCTAAATAGATTCTTATGCTCTGAAGTTTGTCACTGACAACAACCTCCCCGCTCATGCCATCATAGTAAAGCTTGAGTAACTCCCTGGAGAGGACAACTTTATTTGGATTCATACCGGAATTCATGTCGTACTGAAACTCGTTCCTTTGGCTTATCCGTTGATGAGGTCTTATTGGGCTGTTGCCCAAACCGAATTATCGATTCGTGCCGAATCCCAATTCACGCATTGCCCATTGGATATGGAAATGGGTTCTGATGCCTTTTCTGAAAGACCAGGCCGGGAGCCTCGGTATGGAAGAAAAGGCATCAGAGCCCAACTATACGGCCTAAACTGCCTTTTGGGCAACTGCCTGCGATGTAATGTCCCTTCAGCCCCAGCTTTTTCATCGCCAGGGATTGATCAACACCTTGAGATACAGGTTACCCCTCTGTCCATTTTCTGTTTTTCTTCCCAAGTCAGCCAGACGCAAGACGGTCCCATCCTTTACACCGGGGGGAACAGCTATCCTGAATGGCCGCTTCTGGGAGCCTTGAGCGATATTCACCAGCTTGCGTGTGCCAAGCTCTGCCTCTTTGGAGGTGATCCTGATTTCCCCATAGAGGTGGGGGTCGTCTGCCGACCCCATGGTGCGAATGACCTGCAGACGAGGCGTCTTCTTCTTAGACGTGGCACCCCGCAACTTGTCGCTCACTCCTAATTGTGGAACCTTCAAAAAGACCTTCAAGAAAATAATGCCAAAGACGAAGCCCCCGATGTGCGCCCACCAGGCTATGCCACTTGTCTGTCCATGGGTTCCTGCCGCGCTCAAGAATTGTATGAAAAACCATATGCCGAGAAAGAAGAACGCAGGAATTTCTATAAAGTAAGGGATGAAAAATATGGGAATGAATGTAAGAATTCTTGACCGGGGGTACAATATGAGATAGGCCCCCATGACCCCGGCGATGGCTCCGCTTGCACCGATCGTGGGAATTTGAGAGTGCCAGTTCGTGAAAAGATGGGACAGCCCCGATGCCCAGCCGCAAAGCAGATAGAATATAAGATACCTTATCGACCCCAGACGATCTTCCACATTGTCGCCAAATATATAGAGGGACCACATATTGCCGAGCAGGTGCCAGAACCCCCCATGAATGAACATGAACGATAGGAAGGCGAAGGCCTGCTTCCCAAAACTGAAATGTGCAGCGATATCTGGCACCGAGTAGCGCGCTGGAACGAGCCCATAGCTGAAAATGAATTGATTCAGCTTTGAGCCCTGCCCCAACTCCACCAAGAATATGAGCACATTCAGGACAATAATGGTGGTATTGACGATCGGGTAACTCTTGGACTGAATTGTGTCACGAAGGGGTATCATGGGAGGCTCTAAAAGTTATTGAGGCTGTCGGAAAACGCCCATCTGCCATTCGACAAGCCGTTCGACAGGCTCACGGTCCTGAGCAAAGTCGCCCCTTCGACATCGCTCAGGGTCGATGCTGAGCAATGTCGAAGCATCGAAGGGCTGCGTTACCCTCATCCCTGGTCACTGCGGCGTACTTCTATGTACGCCTCATTCCTCGGGATTTCGGAAGCTCCCGTCCCGCGAGCGGGATCTACGACAGAGCGGGATTTCGCAAAGCTCAACTTGCATATGGACATTTTCCACCCGCCTCTGGGAAGCCGGTTTTTCGACAGTCTCTTTGTAATTTTACATCACCTTGAGGGACAAAGGAAATCATCAAGTGCCTCAAATTCATCATCTCATCCAAGGAGCAAGGCTAAAATGGGCAGCTTATTCAGATCGTCTTTCTCTTTTAGGGCTCATGACCAAATGATGAATCAGGGCATAAATTACGATCAAAAGGACCAGAAATAGGACAATCCATATGTAGTGCTCTTTGAGGATATCTTTTCCTCTATTCACCAACTGAGCGTAAGTCATGTCTGCCGAAAGAGTCCCCAGATAGTATCCAATGCCTACAAGTATAGCAGACCAAATACCAGCTCCGAGGGCCGTAAAGGTTGTAAATCGAACGAGAGACATGCGAGAAACCCCGGCGGGCAGAGAAATGAGTTGCCTGATCCCCGGAAGCAAACGGCATACAAAGGTCGTTATCTCTCCGTATTCAAGGAAAATTTCCTCTGCTCGCGATAGTATATTAGGTTTCACAAAGAAATACTTTCCATATCGATACAAGAATGGTCGGCCCAGGAATAAAGCCAAATAATAATTGATAAAAGCCCCAACCAGTGATCCAGCCAGACCACATAGGACAACGGCCATCGCATCAATGAGGGGATTTCCAAAGGTCAATTCGCCGCGATATGCAAGGAACCCTGCCGGTATCATGGTCACTTCACTGGGAAAAGGTATGAACGAACTCTCTATGGCCATCAATACAAATACAAGAACAAATCCCCACATATGGGCATTCGCCACACCCCATTCAATATGCTCTATAATAAATTGAGTTGTCATCCTCTCTCACAATTATTCAGGCTGATGTTCTTTGCGAAGTAAATCCAGGAACGTTTTAACCGGATTAAAGGTTATGATGGGGACCTGCACAAATACGGTGTTCCAATACGCCATGGATCCATTCCAAAGTCCTGGGAGCTCCAGGGCTTTAAGCTCCCTCCCCTCCTTGGACTTAATAGAGATGAATCCCGTGCTGGGATCCAGAAACTTCTTCAGATCAAAGGGCTTCCCCGTGTAATCACGAACACCACAAACCAGATCGACCGGGTTAAAGTGTGTGGAAGACTCCCAGACACGCTTCTGCTCAACTGATTCCCTGTCCACCTGAGAGGACTCTACGATCTGAACAGAGGTGCTTTTGTCCGCATGCTCCACCCAGAAAGGTCCTCCCCCGGGCTCCCCTTCATTCTTGACCATCCCACATACTCTCAAAGGCCTGTTCAATCTGGAGACAAGATAATCGATTCTATTTTCCCTTGAACCCTGTTCCACCCCTACAGGAGGAATAATCGAGAGCTTATCTCTGAGGAACTCAAACGTCTCTTTTATGTATCGGTCCTCCGGATCCCTGGTCAAAAGCTTCTCAATACATCCGAATATCTCCTTTTGCAACTCTATGAGATAGCCGCCCAGGGCCTTTTTGTAAATGTATGTCTCCTGTTTGAGTCTGTCAGGGACCACATTGTCTATATTCTTTATAAACACCAGATCTCCCTTTAGGGCGTTGAGGTTCTCCAAAAGGGCCCCATGTCCTCCTGGCCGAAATACAAGCCTCCCATCCTCGCCCCGAAAAGGTCTGTTGTCCAGGTCCGTCGCTATGGTATCTGTTGAGGGCTTTTGTGCGGAGAATTTCAACTCAAATCTAACTCCTGATTTTTCATAATGATCACAGATTCTTCTCAAATGCTCCTTTACGGTCGCTTCATGCTCTGGGGAGATGGTGAAATGGACTCGAGCAAGCCTGCTATTATCCGTGGCATATCCCGTGGCCTCTACCAGCTGTTCTTCAAAAGCGGTTCGGGAGGTCTCTGGATAGGTGTGAAACTTTATGAGCCCTTTTGGGATGTGCGCAAGGTCTAGACCTTTTGGAGAAAGGACATACTCTAAAATAGGCCTATATTCACGTTTAGCGATGAGCTCTTCGGTATCTAGGCCGTCTCTTGACATGGCCGATTTTAGATCATCGTAAAAGGCAAACTTTTTTATGCCCTTGATAAACGCCATATATGCCCCATGATCAGGCCCATTCTTCTCCCCTGCGGTCCTCATCTCATGCTCATCAATCTGATCGTAGCGGTTATGGAAAGCGATCAACGATTTGAACATGCGGGTGGCGGCCCCCGAGGCGGGGACAAATTTCATCACCCTCCCTGCCAAAGCCGCCGCGGATAGCGTTTCGTTTAACCGAGCCAGATCCGCCTTTTGCAGGACCTCAATCCCGTCCCCAACAGTACAGGCTCTCAGTAGCCGCATAAAAGGAAAACCCTTACGGAAAGTCTCGAGCTGGGAGATGACCTGTTCCGGTGTCATTCCTCTTGCTTCAATCTGCTTTAGATCCTCGTCACCAAGGGATATATGAGCCATTTTTTCCTTACTCCTAGCCCCATACTGCGGCTTTTCCTAATGGTGCGCAGCGAAAGGCAATGGGAGGAGAATATTGAAAAACCTGCTTTGTGTCAACGATGCAGGCTACCCGACAAATTTCTTATACTTTGCGGTATTGTCTACTCTATCATTGGTATGCCGCTTTCCAATCAACCCATACCGTGTCTAAATATCTATGGACTATGTGGCGCCGGAAAATAGCTTGTTGATTATCCCGTAGGATTTTAATAAGCTAATAGGAATAGCTGCAAGGGAAAGAAATGAACGATTCCGGTTTTCTTTTCGAAAATCAGTCGCCCGAAATCTATACAGTTAGCGCCCTGACAGAGGAAATCAGG
>JASFEQ010000081.1:0-13400 GCA_050124735.1 Desulfobacteraceae bacterium
AGTTTTGAGCGAAAGCCCTTTAAAATACCCATCGCAAAGTCAGTCTTGCGATATCGGTTTAGGCCCCTTTTCTTATTGTATCTCTGCCACTGAGAATCAATGAAACGTTTTACAAAATCATGAACGTAACTGGCAATTCTTACATTTTGTATAGTTCCACTGATTTCCAACACACTTCCCATCTTTCCTTTATCGAGCACGTAGGCTGGCACCCAGATGCCATAGACAAAATAGAAATCCTGCAATAGGCCCGCGAGATGGTAATCTTCTCTGAAATGCCGCAACGCTGGTTTGCCCACAAAAACGCTCACAAAATGCCGGTCTTCATCCCGGGCCAAGAGTTCTATATTATACTTTGCGATGAACTCATGGGCTTTGGCCATGGCCGATTCTGCTTCATGTCGGTTTTGACTTTGCGCCAGGGCCATGAGTTTTTTGACCCTTACCATGATTTTATCTTCAGGGCTTGGTGAATATTTTAAGACCCGCTCGTCCAAAGGCTTATAATCCCCTGAGGCCCTGGGATTGGCCCGGAGCAAATGACAGGCCCTCTTGAACATGGGCCCGTGGGGGGATTCATCATGGCAACCCAAGGCTTGCTCGGTGTACTGATGGGCCATTTCATGGAGAAGAATTTCACAAATTGTGTCCCATGGATGATCAAGGACAAGGCCTCGACCTAGGCATATCTCGTTGTTTTCACCGGACCAATAGCCCCATTTCCCTTTCATATCTCGTAAACTGAAGACGGGTTTCCGCAACTTCTCCTTGTCGGGTGGGTTTAAGGTCTCCAAAGCATTTTCCCATTCGCAGGCAAGGCCATGAAGGATACGGCGTTCCAGTTCTTTCTGGATAAGCATTGTGTTCTGTTTCTGCATTGTCAGGACTGGCCGGATATATCTGCGACTTCAGTTACTATTGAAGTCCCCTGCAATCCGTCTCCGTTACTTTGTCGTGCTCCTGATAAGAGCTATTAACACGGCCGATATCAAAACAGCGGCTGCCCCTGTGGCAAAAGCCATAAAATAGTTACCACTCGCATCAAATATGTACCCTCCCATAGCCGGGCCGATGGCTGCTCCAAGTGCCCACCCGGCGGACATCATCCCCATAATTGCCCCAATGCTCTGCGTTCCAAAAACATCACTAATGAGTGCTGTGATCACAGCGCCGGAGCCTCCCCACAAAAAACCGTAGACTATGGCAAATGTGTAAAGCATCCACAACTCGTGCGCCCACATGATCCATAATAACGAACACACTTGAACCAGGGCACATGCCACACCCAAGGCTTTTCTGCCTATGGCGTCTGAGATTTTTCCTAGCACCAAACGCCCGGGAATATTGGTGGCACCAATCAGACTGAGCATTACGGCTGCGTCCATGGGCGAAATGCCCATATCCACCGCATAGGGGACCGCGTGCACGAATATGAGGTGCAGACTCAGAGATATGAATACCCAGGTGAACCCCAAAAGCCAGAACGGACTCATTTTGGATGCCTGTACCACGGTGTAATCAGCGGGCCGGTCTCTATTCTCTTTCGTTTGTGTACCCGTTTGGAGCGATTCTGATTTCACACCATCAGGCGAAAGCCCCATATCACTGGGGTCTTTTCTTAGCAGCAGGGACATGGAAGCCATAATGATCCATGCCATGAGTCCCAAAACGACAAATGCTGTGCGCCAATCAAAGCTGGAAACGAGGTATGTGGCAAATGGTGCAAGAATAATGGCCCCTAATCCCCCTCCGGATGAGGTAATGCCCACAGCAAAACCCCGTTTTTTACTAAACCACCTGGAGGCCGTTGAGTTTACAACCGTATATAGGGGTCCTGTCCCTAACGACAGGAGTAAACCGTACGTTATATACAATTGCCATGCGGCATTGGCCTGGCTCGTCAGCAGCAGGCTGAGACCCGTAAACGATGCCATGACAAACGCAACCTTCCGTGGCCCGTACCTATCCAAAGCCCAGCCTCCAATAATGGAAAGCAGGCCGCAAAACAACATGTATGCGGAAAAAATTCCGGAAGTCGCTCCCCGGCTTACGCCGAACTCGCCCTCAATGGATTTCAAGAACACACCAAAGGAATAGCGTGTACCCAGTCCGATGAGGGCAATGAGGAGGCCAGCGGCTATGACGATCCAGCCGTAAAAAAGCCTATCTTTGAGAAATGAAAAAATGGTTTTCCACTCCAGCGTCGTTGTCGCACCGTTGTCAGTTAGCTTTTTCCTATGCTATCGAATCGAAAGTGTCAAACCTAGATTTAAACCATCTTTTTCTCCATGTTTACCCCGCTTGCCCTGATCGCAGTCGATGCTGAGCTGGGTCGAAGCATCGGAGGGCCTGCCCTGAGCGAAGTCCAAGGGCTCACTCCTCGCTCCTTACTCCTTACTTATTACTCCTCACTCCATGCTTTCTGCCCCCCAGCATATGGTTCCCTATTATCATATTTCATTTGACAATAAAGGCTCCCTTTGTTTAGACAGCCATGCGAGGGAATCAAGACAAAAGGTTTCACACATGAACGTCAAGATATTGTTTGGCTTCTTTGTAGCTCTGGGCCTGGGGCTCACTTTCATGAATATCCCGCCTGGCCTCACACTTTTGATGGCGGTCTATGAGCTCAACTACACGGGGATCTCTGTTCTTATTAGCGCCCTGCTTTGGTCCCACGCCCTGATGCAGATACCGGGCGGGTTGATCGCAGACAGGCTCGGTATGGAGCGAACCCTGCTCCTGGGGCTGATCTTCATGGCACTTGGAAATCTCATGCCCGCAGCTATGCCCAGTCTTCACCTGGCCATTGTCAGTCGCGTGGTGACCGGAATCGGGACCGGTTTAACCTTTGTCACCACTCTGAAATTTGTTGCCAAGCACTCACCAGGAGGCCGGGCAGGCATTTATCAGTCATTTTTTGCGGGTATATTTTCCCTCGGCAACGTCCTGGTTTACTATCTGCTCTCAAGAGCCTTTCATTTGAGCTGGCAGTGGATCTATCTCATTCCAGGCCTATTTTGCTTATCCATCTTGATCCTCTGGATGGCCCTTGGTCTTGAATCACGGGCCTTACCCACCAGCGGACCTCTGCCTTTGGGGCAGATTGCCCGGATCCGGGCCGGATGGATCCTCGGGCTCTACCATGCCATCTCATGGGGAACCGTGATCAGCCTGGGCAACTGGATTCCCTCCCTCTTGGCAGAATTTTGGACGGATTCAACGGCCACACAACTTGCTTGGGGAGCCATGCTGGTTATGCTGATCAGCGGATTGGGGCGAATATCGGGTGGGTTTATTCTCTTGAAAATCACGCCCCTGTTCTTGGCAAACGGTTCCATACTCATCCTTACGCTTATTTTCTGGGGTCTTTTCTCATTGCCTTCACCTGGCCTCCTGTTGTCTCTTGCCTTGCTGGCAGCCTGGGTCTCCTGCATCAATTTTGGGGCTTTCTTTCACCTGGCTTCCACCGTTACCACAGCCGATTCATTGGCTACCCTTTTCGGATTTGTTAACTTTCTCGCCAATTTGGGAGCCGTTCTGTTCACCATTCTCTTTGGCCTGTTAAAAGATGCCACAGGCACCTTTACTTGGGGTTTTGGGATATTGGGAATTTTGGGTGCAGGAGGTTTTCTGCTGGGAAGGGTCATATTAAAAAGGGACTGTTTAGCAGATTCGTGCTATCAGGAAATCCAGGCTTTTTGATTTGGGGGCATCAATTATTGGGTAAACCCCTTTTTTCACCAAGGCAATTGTGCATCTTTCAAAAGGTGAGATTGGGAAATATGGTCTGATAGATAGTTTCCAACTGGGCTACGAGGTGGCGGAGACCATGGGATCCCATAACATCTGTGTGCTCAAATCCCATGGGAACGTTGTGGCTGGAGGGAGCATCCAGGAGGTTTGCGTATGGGCCATCTGGGCGGAAAAATCGGCTCTTTACCAGTACTAGGCCATGCTTCTCGGCGAACCTCATTGGTATCCCGAAGGGGAGCTTGAGAAGATAAACCAACAGCAACGTAGAGGAAAGGGCCACGTGAGAACATGGAATTATTACCGGTGGAAACTGACCCAGTAATCGATAGGATCTCCCGTCATTTAGGAGACGTGTTGTCCCGCTCTGTCCGGGAACTTCCAAGTACGGTTGCGTGCGCAATCAGCCAGAGCATCAGCGAGCAAAAGGCGAGCCACTCCCAAATCACAGGTGTGTTTCTGGTAATGCCTTCCACCTTTCCAACCAGCGATAGCAAAACAGCAAATATAAGGTAAATAGCCACGACGGCCAGACTCGAAATGGGCAGCACGGCAGGTAATCTGCGTCTCCACTCTTGTAGGCCGATCAGGCTTTGAAGGATAACGACCCCGAAGAAGTAAATTAGCGCAGACATTTTATGGAGTGCCAGGTTAAGTGAATAGGGAACCGCGGACATGCCTATACTCCCAACCACGACCAGAGCCCCTATGGTTAATGTGAAAAGGCTGAAGCCCCTTCCAGCGCCCACATGTCTGAGTTGAAAAACCAGGAGCACAAGGAACAGATACCGCACAGGGGCGGCAATCAACATGCCGGAACTAAACACCACTTGAGGCCATCTTGCGGTATCTCCTATGTCGCTCAAATACGTCGTAAATATGGAAAAGTTATGCTCTTGGACATAAAAAAGCGCGGATAAGATAACGGTGGCTATTCCCAGCACGACGCCGATTATCCCCACAATCCTCAATGCTCTCGATACACGTATTGTTGCTTCGCTCTGGTTCATAGTTAACCCCATCGAATCAATACCTATTCCACTGAGACTTGACCCCTTTTGCGCACCCAGGACCACGATCCATTCGGAAGGAACGACGATTCACTCAGTACCGAGCATGGCGACAGCCTCAACCTCTATCATGAAGTCTGGGCGATACAATCGCTTCACCTCCACAGCAGTAACCGCCGGATAATAGTCCCCAAAATATTTCTTTCTCAGGCCACGTGTTTCCTTGTCAAAGCGCTCTATGTCGGTGCAATAGATATTGAGTATCACGATATTCGTCATGTTCCCGCCCGCATCCTCAAGGACCTTTTTCAGATTCCCATAGACCTGTTCGGTCTGAGCGGCCATATCATTTTTCCCCACCACATTCATGTCCATGTCCAGGGGTATTTGCCCGGAGATGTAGAGTGTTTCGTCAATCTGAATGGCGTGTGCATAGCCAAAAGGCCGGTGCAGGTTTTTCGGGGCAATAACCTTCTTCATATGTTAGATCCTCCTTTTCTGTCTGTTTTCTATGTGTTTCCCGGATTCACTCTTGTTTGAATACCACCACTCTGACAGTACATCTCCCCTCTTCCTGGCTCACGGTGATGTCTGCGATTTCAACGGCAAGGCCGGCAAGCTCCCTTATTTTGTAGAGGATCATGTTTATGGGGGGACAGACAAAGGCAGGAACGCCCTCCTCCTTCAGCCGAGCCTCCACGGGCAGATGGGCGCACTTTTCTATTTCGAATGTGAAAAAGGTTCCGCTATCGTCCTTCTTGCTGGTCGCCTTCTTTATCATTTTGTTTTCAATCATCACGTCTACGCAGCCCTCGATGACCTCCTCAGAAGTCTCTCCCTTGATTTGCTCGCGATCAATGAAATCCGTACCCACCATGGTTGCCCTGAAGTAGCCTCCTCGCCCCCGCTCGTAGTAGAGTGCCTTCTCCAGCGAGGAGACGATATCCTGAAAATAAGAACTGTCTGTCATTTTTCCCTCCGTTGACCGAACGCCTCGTAAAAGACAATATCCTCAAGCGGCAACCTGGGCCTTGGATTCGGACTTTCATCCGGGTAGCCAATGGCAAGGGGTGCCACGATCTTGTACCCATGGGGGACATTGAGCAACTCCATTGTTTTTATGTCATCCCTCATGTCCGAGACCGGCGCCACCACAACACAGGTCCCAAGTCCCAGGGCATGGGCCATGAGCTGCATGTTTTGTGTCGCCATGGCCGCGTCGTAAGGGACGTCCCACACATCCAGTTTGGCGCAGACCACAATGACCACTGTTGCGTCGGCCAAAAAAGATGATACCGCACCGGACCTCAATTTCTGAAAGGCCCTGGCCTTCTTCTCCTCGTCTTTAAGCTCTTTGAACCGCTCCTGCATGTGGCCAGTGAAATACTCGGCCGTAAATCTTCTTCCGCTTCCTTCGGTGGCAATCTTTCCCATTGCCTTTTTGACCTCGGGATCTCTGACAACAATAAACCGCCAGGGTTGAGCATTATCACCGGACGGCGACCAGCGTCCTGCCTCCATGATCTTGTCAAGAAGTTCATCCGGGACATCCTTCTTCTTGTAGCGCCGAATGCTCCTCCTAGTCTTCATGATCTCCAAAATATCATCCATACTCAGTTCACTCCTTCCTGTCTTTGAAAACTCCTCATCTTCCCTCCACACAATCCTTGGCTCTGAAGCAAAACATCCGGAGCCACAGAGCTGGCGGTTTCTCAGCCCCACGGGTAACCTCCGTGATAGGGGAGATCTTTTTTTTATAACGGACCATTGACAACGGTCAACAAACAATTGAGTTTAAGTCAATGCGATCTGTCCTCTTTCGTCTGTCGTCTGAATTAAGCGTCCCTCTTTCTTGGATCTATCATGGGACCAGCAGTTTCATGAGCATTGAGATATCTTCTTGCTCCTCCAATCCCATAATGACATCAATGGCCTCAATCGCTCTTGATTCCCCTGTGATCCCTTGAACGTTCCTTTTGAATTTATCGATCAATCTCTCTTCGGACATCTCTGTGGCCAGGGATAAACCCCTCTCTGAATAGATCTTTTGATCCCCCCCACCCGAAACAACCACGGTAACATCCGGTTTCCCTTCTGACTCTTTATCGAGATGAGTAAGAATTTTGACCTTTTCTGCAAATTCTCCGATCCTGTTACTGCCTAGCACTTCTTCACTCTGCCACAGTGGACCTATCTCCACCCTGTGGGCCAAAAGGGAAAAGAGGAAGGCCGTATTGAATTGAATGTCCACGTGTGAACTCACGTCCGGATTTTTCCAGGCCGGGAGTTCACCAAGGGGGTTAATAACAACGATGACCTCATTGATATGCTCGGGGGCGAGGTCATTGGCCGTGATCACCTGATGGAAAAGCCCAAGCACATTCTGCATAGCGCCGCAACAGGGGTACGTTTTGTAAAAGATTCTGTCCGGAAATCGCCATTCTCTGCCCAACCCCCCCATCACCTTTTCCGGCATCCAGGTCTCACAACCAAAAGATCTGAAAAAACCATACTCCCCATTCAGCACACCCCGGTCACCCGTGTGACCCAACTTGGTGAGAAGAAGAGACATCATCTCTACTTGCGATATCAAGCCAGATGAGAGGTACTTGGTCATGGAGACAGGAACGGTCATGGCAAACTTTGCCAGCATAGGCGTTGGGCAGGAGAATCCTCCAATACCCATGGCATTGGCTATCTCGCTGGCCGTGAAATCCATAAGTCTTCCCGCCCCTGCAATGCCGCCAAACAGGCATATCCCATATCCTGGGGTGGGCAAGGCCAGGGCGATTCCCTTTTCGGGCAATTCCACGCTGAATCTGTTGCCGAATACAAGGGATTCACTTAACCTCGTTGTGATCTCATGGGCTATGGCAATGGATAGGATGAGTGCCTTACCTGAAACAGCATTCATTTCGGCACTGACAATGCATGCTGGCATGACATAAGGGGTGAGATGTTCTGGCGGTGAAAGAAGGGACTCATAGTCCAAGGCATTCATCAGCTCCCCATTGGCAAAGGCAGATGAGAAAGGATGGGCTTTTTTTGCATGGCCCAAAATCGTCGTATCTCCCCTCTCAGATAAGCTCTCTCCAAATCTTATGCCAATCCTGCCCTTCTCTGTAATCACCCCCCCGATGGCACATCCGATGGAGTCAAGGATGAGCCTCTTGGTCTTGTCGATAACCGCGCTGGGAACCACATCGTAGGAAATCGTTTCAGCAAATCTTGAGATCTCTCCGGTGATATCTCTCTCCAGGTCCATATTTCCCCTTTATTTGAAAAAACCGTCCTTGTGTTATTTCCCTTCCGCTGAAATAAGTAACGTGGCGGTATTTTGTAAATTGAGTGCGCCCCCCCTTTCACGCCCCCGGTCTGAAGATATCAGACAGGGGTATGGAAAAGGCCACTTCAGGCCTGTAGCGGGCATACGTAGGAATGGGATACCGGATCCCCTTTTGATGCGTCTTTTCTAAACCTTCTACCACTTCACCCAGTCTGGCTGCTGGAATGGCCATGACCACTTCGTGATCCTGACAGGTGGCCCAGACTCTGTCACCGTTACCCGGAATCACCACTTTGACTGCATTGTCCAGATACGCCCCGATGACACCATCCGTGCAGGAGCCCGCTCTCCCTGAGAAGCTGCTCTGTATGGGCTTGCCCGTATGGTATGTGGCACCATGTATTAGCCGCATCATCTGGGCTGGATTAACATAGACCAGAACCACGTCCGGCTCCATCTTTGTTCTTTCCAAAGGGGAGTAGACGACGGCCAGTTTGTCCCCCATATCAAGACTCCGCCATCCCTTGAGAACTTCTCTTCCTGCCGTCTCATCACAGACATAGTTGACCCCAGTAAGAAAATTGATGGCCCCGGTCTCATCGCCTAGTCTTTCCCAGCCATGGGTGTGGGCCGCAATGGCGCATCCCACGTCCTCAGGACCGAAGGCGACCGTCCATCCATAGCGCCTTGCCATGGCAGACCCCTGACATGGCGCCATGACCACCTTCAGGTCGCGAAGGGGCCTCCTGGCCTTGGAAGGGATTTCAGATTCATCCTTCAGAATTTTGACCGCAACCGGAAAGGTATCAGGATTTACAAATTCCCTTATCTTTTTGGCCAATTCAATCCACTTTTCCATAAAAACACCTCCAAATGAAGTATTAAGGGTTAATACAATCCATGTATTTGATTAGGTGACCAAGATTGGTCAATCGCACACAGAGGAAGTGCTTGTCAAGGAGGTTGGATATGGATCTTGAGTCTGAGTGTCTCCAGGGGGGGGACATTGGCAGGGGATGTTCCATGCGCCTCCCGCCGGTGTTGCCGGCTTCGCCTTAATCGCCCTGGCTGCGACGGCCGATTTAAAGTGGGCGGCAGCCGTCGTCTGAAGCCACAGGCTCATTTTCAAGAATAGAAAATGGGCTCCGCCTCATTGTTGATACCCAGTGTGAGTGCGTCCACACGGCGTTCCAGTTCTTGCAGTCTTCCCTCTAATCTCTCCACGCTATCAACCAATTTGTACACGGCCACGATAGCCTGTTTGAATATTAAATCTCTAAAATCGCTTTTTTTGGCTTTTTCTCTATCACACATGGTCTCACCTCCCTTATGGACAAGATGGGCAGCAAGAACAATACCACAGGCAACCGGGAGATGAATTATCTATTATTTTCAATTAGTTAGTTGGGAAGCATGGATGAGATTCACAAAAACATGCACAGTAAAATGTGCAGAACCCCCTGATTTCTGTGCATCTTTGAGCCGTGCATTGGGTGAATTCCCTTAACAAGGGACTCCGTTTCCCCGTTTCCCCGTTTCTTCCTTTCTCCATTTCATACCCTCAAGGCAGTCTCCTCATTCCTTATTCCTTATTCGTTATTCCTTACTCCTCACTTGTTACTTGTCACTCGCCACGCCTCACTACATCTTGTACTTTTTTCCCAGCCGCATACCATATAATGTATGATTTTGTTGACAATGGCCAAATCCTGTGATAGCATTTCTTTGCCAGAAATAGACACTGAAGCGGTCTGTTGCCCACCTGACAAATCTCCACTTTTAAGCTGTCTTGGATTGGTGGATATTACTCCTCGATTTATCTGGCTGTCTGAGCATTAAATCTAGATAAAAAGGAGGGGAAAAATGAGAGTCATTTCAATTGCCAACCAAAAAGGAGGGTGTGGAAAGACAACGACAGCCATCAATCTATCTGCCGGTTTATCCCTCAAGAAACGAAAGGTGCTTCTTATTGATTTGGATCCTCAGGGCCATTCAGCAATGGGTTTAAATATTGATACCGACGCGCTGGAAAAGACGGTTCAACATGCACTTGGCAATGCTGAAGGAACGAGGATAGGGCTCGATGAGGTGACTGTCAAAGTTGCTGAAAACTTTGATGTGGCTCCCTCAAACATAGGGTTGAGTACGTTTGAACACAATCTGTCCATGATAAAAGGGAGAGAGGCCAGGCTCAAGGAAGCCATCGAGGATTTAAATAAACTTTATGACTACGTCATAATAGATTGTCCTCCCAGCCTCGGATTGCTGACTTTTAATGCCCTCATGGCTTCGAGAGAGGTATTCATTCCCATTGAGATGGGACTCTTTTCACTCCATGGGACAGGCAAGTTGATGGAAATCCTTGACCTCGTCCGGGCCAAGACTGAACACGAAATCCGAATCAAAGTCATTGCGACCATGTTCGATAGACGAACAAGAATCGCAAAAGAGATCCTGAAAGACATAAAAGACCATTTCAAGGGTAAAATGTTCCGAACGGTTATTAACAGGAATGTGACATTGCGGGAAGCCCCAGGTTTCGGGAAATCTATCGTGGACTATGCAAGAAACTCAAAGGGCTGCGAGGACTATCTTGCACTTGCGAATGAAGTATTAAGAGAAGAGAAGATGTTAGGAGCGGTAAAATCCGTAAAGCAGAAAAAGAGACCCCTTCAACAAAAACACAAAAAAACGCAATTTCTCTTCCACGGTCCCAGAGCGAGTCGCGTTCAAATCGTCGGGAACTTCAATAATTGGGCTCAAAGCCAAGATTATTACATGCAGCGTCGCGAAGACGGAACTTGGTCAAAAGAGATCATTCTTGCGCCGGGTGTATATCAATATAAATTTCTCGTGGATGATGAGTGGATGGAAGATCAAAATAATCCCAACGTTGTTGAAGATCCATTCGGGGGGAGGAATTCCGTCATAGAGGTAAATTAAGGGGGGTCCCAAATGCAAAAAAGGAGCCTGGGAAGGGGGTTAGAGGAGATCTCAAACATATTCCTGACAAAGAATGAAGAGGCGAAAGAGAAAAAGATGACGTACGGATTTTCCCCATTTGCCCTGAGAGAGGACTCCTGTACTTCTTGTACCAATCTCCTCGAGGAGCCATTCGGTCAGCCCAAATGCAGAATCTTTTCTTTGGAGAGTGAAGAATACGGTGTGCGAAGCGTTGACTCCATAGCGCTAAGCTACGCAAAAAACTGTGAGTATTTTAAACCTATCGCCCTGGGAAGAATAGATACGCCGGACGGGGACGAAGCGGGTTATTCGTATCAGGCCGAAAAACAATGCGAGGTTGAAGAAACCGTAAAGATTCGCAGGACCATTGCATTTCAAAACGATGAAAACGTCCAGCAGAATATGAGAAGAGCCCTGTCCAGGCACCTCAAAGAAGGATATGATATAAGACGCATTGAGCTGAAAAAAATTGAAGAGAATTCAGAGTCAAGAAACAGAGTGCGCACAGAGGAAGATGTCACCATTTTTATAAAAGGGTCCCTATCCACTTGATTCTCTCATCCCCTTTGTCCCCCATCACCTACCGACCTTAACCCATGGCAATTCCGGGACGTTATTTCTGTTGAACGTCCCTCCTTCCTGAAACCGGCTTCTTGACTACGCCGTTATCTTCTTTTTGATCAAGGCGTGGAGATAGCGAAGTTCCTCCTCGCGGAGTCCTTGCCCGAAATTAACGGTAGCCTTATCACTACTGGCCGTAATACTTGGTCCTGCTGGCCTAATGATGAGAGACAACTTGGCGAGCAGCTTCGTGCCAGCCATGACCTGCTCATCAGAATAGCCGCCAGAGTGGCGCGGAGAAACGGGGACCCCCTGCGCCTGGTAGCGGCCGTCGGGCGTCCTGGATACCCCGGCTGGGAGATTGGCGTCTCCTATGACGAAATCCTCCAGTTCATCGACCGGGATCTCGGTTACTTTACCCCGTTTAGAGGTACGCCGCTCCACTCTGAGCATACCCCGAGAAGCTGTGATGCGACAGCTGCTGCGCGCCTGGCGAAGTATGGGTCTGATCGCGAATAATAGGACGAAGATCCCGATGGGGGCATAGACCACAAGATGATGCGCATTGAGATGGCGCAAATTATTGAAGCCGATCACAATGCATAAGGCCATGGCTCCAATGATCATAAGTATTGCCATCCGTTTGTAGTGTTCGATGGTAAGCTTCTGGGGCGGGATCTCGATGATGAGTGTCTCCGATTCTTCCCCCACCCTGGCCCTCATGCCCGGCGGAGGGTGGAACGTGGCCACTTCCTCTTTGGTTCGGTTTGCGCGTTCGCGAATGGATTCATCCAGCCTGTCGGGCTCCCGGATGACTTCCCTTCCGGACGTGGTATCTACCAGCGGCATCTTCAGGAATGTGGTGATTTCCTCGGCTGTCCTTCTCGCCTGGGGGTAATCCGTGGGCTCATCGAAAACGATCTCCTCGCTTACGCCATGACTCCCCTTGAGCACGATGGGATATGCGTAATATGTGTGCTTTTCACTTCTTCGCAAATCCTTGCGGATCTTGATTCGATCGTGGTAGTCGAGAGGATATGTGGTCTTTTTCATGGGCACCAGAAGGCCAGACCACCGCACGATGCTTCTTTTCCGGCGGTCGATGATCATCCCCGAGCGGCCGAACATCAATGCCGCCCCGAGCGCTGTGAAAACAGCGCCGAAAATGACCGTGACCATCAAGGGCGGACCTCCCCCCTCTGGGGGGGACCCCCAAAAAGGAAAGCCAATAACAAAGAGGCCGGTCAGAAGGAAAGGCAGGCCAAAGATCATGAGCAACCCGCCCCCTCGCCTTGTTTGCAGCATATCGGGGTCGCCCGTATCAATAAACTTCATGATGAACTCCTCGTTTTTGTATCTCTAATATTCTACAACGAATAATAAGCTCTGGAGAGAAAAACGCCTGTAACAGCGCTCCCATGGGGTAGATGTGCATCTTGAGGGGTCGGTCTCTTAGAGACGAAATGAAGAAGAGATTGTGGTAATGATATGATAAAACTACAGAAAAATCAAGTATTTTAAGCTACTTCCGCGGATATATGGCAAACAATATTTTTTATCAAGGATCTAGTTCTGGACGTCTCCTTCTAATGATCAATATTCAATCGTCAATAGTCAATAATCAATCAAAAAGACGTCCCCTTTCTCAGAGCCTTATAACCAAACACAATTACGGGGATCTGGATTAAGCACCAGACAACGGGACCAAAGAGCTGGGACTCATAACCAGAAGGCTCAGCAATCAACATGTAGACAACATGGGTCATAGACAGGGTTAGCGTGACGATTCCTAGAACTATCGCTGCTGAGAAGCCCCACTTCTTCTC
>JASFEQ010000082.1:0-13324 GCA_050124735.1 Desulfobacteraceae bacterium
GGTCTCTTGGCGGTGCTTTCTTCCGTCCCCCTCGTTTACACCCAGTCCAGAACTTCCTACGTGGCGGCCATTCCCGCAGCGCTTGCCTTTATATGGCTATCCGAAAGGAGAAATTGGGTCATAGCAGCGGTGCTCCTCCTGGGTATCAGCCTTCCTTTTATGGCCCCTGATCCCGCCAGGGAGAGGCTCACATATACGCTTACGCAGGGGAGAAACCAAAGAGATGTGGTGGAAGTGGGGGGCGTAAAGCTGGATACTTCACTCTCAGCCCGATTGAGGAGTTATAAAGCGGCCACCGAGGATTGGGTGGAGCATCCTATTCTGGGATATGGGGTGACCGGTTACAAATTCCTGGATACTCAGTATCTCAGGGTTGTCACGGAGACGGGACTGTTAGGACTGATCATATTTCTCCTCTTGATGTCCACCATATTCAGGCAAGGATACCGTGTCTTTAAGGGAACCACAGATCCTTTCTACAGGGGCCTTACAATGGGCTATCTGGCCGGGTTTATTGGCCTCCTATGCCATGCCCTTGGCGCGAATACCTTTATCATTGTACGAATCATGGAACCATTCTGGTTCGTGACAGCGATGGTTATTAGGATCCCTGAATTAGAAAAGGGAGATTGAGGTGGACAACTTGTCATCACCCACTGGGATTTAAAACAACCAATGCATCAACGGCCACAGGCTTATCCCCTGAGAGTATTAAGGGATTGACATCTATCTCCTTGATGGCATCATTTTCAAGGCCTATCTCGCCCACCCGGATGAGGATCTCTGAGAGTTTTTCCAGGTCTGCCGCAGGCATGCCACGCACATTTTCCAAGATCTTGTGGCCCTTGATCTCTTGCATCATCTCTTTCGCATCCCTCTTCTCAAGGGGAGCCACGCGGAAGGAAATATCCTTGAGAACCTCTGTGAAAATTCCCCCCAGCCCAAACATGACGCATGGGCCGAACTGGGCATCTCGGGTCATGCCAACCATGAGCTCCCTGCTGCCCTTTACCAGTTCCTGGACCAGAACCGCCTTTTGCTGATCCTGCATGCTGGTCATGATTTGTTGAAAGGCCACACTGGCCTCTTCATCATTGCGGAGATCCACCTTGACCAGCCCCTGTTCCGTCTTATGGGTCAGGTCCGGGGAGCATCCCTTCATTACTAAGGGGTAGCCTATGTCATTGGCAGCCCTTAGGAGTTCCCCCTCTGTGTTCACAACCATTTCACGGGCCACGGGGATGCGGTAGACACGCAGGAGCTCCTTGGATTCATGCTCGGAGAGTACGCCGCGACCTTCCTTCAAAGCCTTCTCTATGATTTTGTGGTTTTTATCCATTTTCCATCCTATCTTTGATGTTTTTATACTGCCAGAGATGGGCCATGACCCTGGCCGCTCTCTCTGGGGTGGGAAAATTTGCCAAAGCCTCAGCTTCCTCCAGAAAATCTATTTGTTCATCCCAAATACCCGGAGGAGAGATGAGGGAGGCGATAACAGGTTTTTGCTGCTTCCATTCCATAAGTAGGTCCCCCAGACCGCCCAAAACTTCCCTGTTTGCAGAGGCAAAAAGGGTAATAAGAACAATCCCGTCCACGTTCTCATCCTTCAGAACAGCCCCTATGATGGCCTCAGTAGACGCAGGGTCAGAAAACACGGGCCCCATATCCACAGGATTGGATCTGTGCACAATGGGAGGCAGAATTTCATTAATGACACGATGCGTTTGGTCACTGAATCGGGCCATCTCCAGGCCCTCTCGCTCGCATACGTCGCAGGCCACCATGCCTGGACCTGCCTGAGCTGAAAGAATTCCAACCCTATTGCCCCTGGGGAGCGGACATGAGAAAAGCGCCCGAGCGAGATCCAAAAGAGCCTCCATCGTATGGAGAACAAGTATACCAGACTGTCTCAAGGCCCCTTCATAAATCTCATTTTTCCCTGCCATGGAGCCCGTATGGGAGAGGGAGATCTGATCGGCCATCTTGGCACTTCCGCCTTTGTAGGCGATCAGGGGCTTTTTCCCCAGGTTTTCCCTTGATATCTTCATCAACCCGCGCGGGTCGTCGAGGCCTTCCAGATAAAGAACGATGACGCGAGTATCGGGGTCTTCCATTAAATAGGCCACTGTCTCTGCAAAATCAATATTTAATCGGTTCCCCAGGCCGATGACCTTGCTGATGGGAATTTGGAGTTTCATGGCCATGAAGGCCATGAGATGGGAAATTCCTCCGCTCTGACTCACCAGCGCCACACCGCCTTTTCTGAGCAAGGAGAGTTCTGGTGTGAATGAGGCGTTCAGATTTTGGTGGAGGTTTACCACACCGAAGGTGTTGGGACCAATGACAGGTATACCTGCTCTGCCCATGAGATCAGCCAATCTGTCTTGAGATTTGGCGCTTTGGGGATCATCACTCTCCTTGAACCCGGCCGTAATAAGGACTATGCCCTTAATATCCTTACGAATGCACTCCTCAAATATGCCTTGAACCAATGGGGCAGGCACGACCACAACGGCCAAATCGATGGGGCCCTCAAATTCCGCAACAGAAGAGTAAGACCGAATCCCCATGACCTCCTTTGATTTGGGATTGACTGGGATGATCTTTCCCCCAAAGTTTCCAGTGGTTAGGCCTTTCATCACATGAAATCCAAGCTTCTCCTCGTTTTCAGAGGCACCTATAACAGCCACGGAAGCTGGCTTGAAAAGAACCCTCAGATTACTTGAAATTCCGCCCTTTTCCACGCTTCATCCCTCTCCCCAAGATTTCTTGTTGCGGGGTTAAAGAACTGAAATAGCCGTCTCTAAACACTTAGGGTCACCGGAGCACAAAACACCGCCCATTTTACCGCATTTCTGAGAACATCATACAAACTGCGCGATTATATCGCGAGTCAGGGGACTGTCAATTGAAAAGAAGGAGGCGATGATGGGGCAAATGGAAAGCGGCCAGAGAAGCATAACAAAATCTTTGACATTGGGGGCCTCTTAATCTATAGGTGTAATCGGTCATTTAGAAAGATTATCCACTTTAGGCACATCTCTACTCAAAACCGATCGGTCTATACCTGTCAAAAGCAGAAAAGGAAGCAAAATCTGTGGTATCGCCACATAACAACTGCCAAAAAAGACCCCTAGAAGAGATTGGACAGAATTGTCTTAATGCAGAGGGTATTTTTATCCCTGCCAGATTGCTTGTTTACTAATTGCCCATTTGTGTCAAGGAAGTTAGGTCCAATAACTAACCTTTAACCCAAAGAGAGGAGGAAAGCGTTATGGGTAAAAAGAACTTTTTTCTGGGCATCATAGTGATCATGATCACCATTCTGTTCGTTACCCCTTGCCCAAAGGCAAATGCGGCAGATCCGATCGTTATTGGCTGTCCGCTCTCCTTGAACTACCATTACGGTTGGGATGCGGAAAGGGGGATCACACTGGCTGTTGAAGAGATCAATGCCGCAGGCGGCGTCAACGTGAGAGGTGTAAAGCGCCCGTTTAAGGTTGAGGTGATAGAAACCCGGGACCTTGAACCTGGCGTACCGGTCAGTGAGGCCCTTTTGGCCGTAGAAAAGCTCATCTTAGACAAAAAAGCAGACTTCATTATGGGTGGGCCGGTTCGTTCTGAGGCGGGAATGGCTGCCATGGACCTCCTTTCCAAGCACAAAACGGTCTCCATCCTGACGACCGGTGTGTTGACGCCCAAATATCATGCCCGCGTTGCTAAGGAGTATGACAAATTGAAGTACTGTTTCCGCGCGACCGGCGAGGCCAAGTGGATGGTAGTTGGGGAGATCGTCCCCTGCTTGCTGAGTCTTGAGAAAAAACATGGTCTTAACAGGATTTTCATCATGGTCCAGGACGTGGCCCACGCGCGGGCGGGCGGTGGTATCATTGCTAAAGTCATGGCGAAAAAAGGCTGGACGGTCATCGGACAGCCTGAGGTCTATCCAACGGGTGCTGGGGATTTTTCCATGGGGCTTCTGCAGGCCATGAAGAAGAAGGCCCAGGTTATTCTTATATGGATGGATATGCCAGAAAGTGCCATTCTGCTCAGACAGTGGCATGCCATGAAGGTGCCCGCTCTTCCCTTTGGCTCCATCATTGCTGCTGCTGAACAGCCCGGTTTCTGGAAGGCCACCGAGGGGAAAGGAGAGTACTGTCTTGCCAATGCAGTGAACGCGGGCAATGCCCCGAGCAATGCCACACCGTGGACGATGAAGTTTTGTAATGCATACGAAAAGCGCTGGGGACTGCCACCGGAAGGATACGGTACCTCAACCAGTTACATGGGGCCATACATATTGAAGGATGCCATTGAGCGGGCGGGCACAATTGATTCAGATGCCATTGTAACAGCACTTGAGAAGACGGATATGATGGGTGTTTTTGGCCGGATCCGTTTTGATCCGAAGAGCCACCAGGTTATCCCGAGCAACGATCCAAAAGAGGGTGCTGTGGGCACCGTGTTCCAGTGGCTTGACGGCAAGCGGGTGGTCGTTTTTCCTGAGAGTATTGCTATGGGAGAGATACAGCTCCCTCCGTGGATGAAAAAATAGAGACCTTCATGAAATGAACGCGTGGTCACATGCGGATCCCCACCTGCCATGTGGAGAATTGGGGGTTAGGTGGGGACTTGCATGAAACCGCATGTTTCGGCCTGTTGAATTTCGCTGCGCGGACCTCCTTGAGAGCATTCGACAGGCCGGTTGCGTTCCCCGCAGCGACTCGACGTGAGCTCGTCGACACGTTCTCATTGCCGAAGGACTTCTGGCCGCAGGCAGACCGAAGGAGCCCACCGACCAGTCTACTCGGAGCACAAGTGAGATCCCGAATGAACGGGATTGCAAGGAGCTTCAATAGGGAGACCGTGGAAAAATGGAAATACTGGTTTATGGGGTCATAAACAGCCTTACGCTGGCCCTCATGGCCCTCGGTTTTACGTTGGTTTACGGCGTCAGCCGCCTCCCAAACTTCGCCCATGGGGCCCTTTATATCATCGCAGGTTTTGCCGTCTGGATTGGACTAAGAACCCTTGGACTGAATTATGTGGTCAGCGCGTTGCTGGCCCTTGTGGTTATGGGGTTGATTGGTGCGGCCATGTACCAGGGTGTCCTGATCAGAGTGAGGGGTATGGCCACATCAGAGATTATTGCCAGCTATGCCATCGGGTTGGCCATCCTGGAATTTCTTAGGTGGCTAGGTTTCAAAGGTATGACGTACACGCTCCCGTCATTCAAAGAAGGGTTCGTCTTGATATTAGGAGTCCCTGTGGATATGCAAAGGATTTTTATCATCATCATCGGTGCCTTGGTGTTTGTCCTCTTGTGGGCCTTTACCCACTTTACCAAGATCGGGTTGGCCCTGCGGGGCATGGCCCAGGATGAAAGGGCAGCCATGATGCTGGGCATAGACTCAGACCGTATGGCCATTGTGGCCATGGCCCTCGGCTCCATTCTGGCCGGGGTGGCCGCTTTCGTTCTGTTGCCCCTGGGCAATATCGCTGTAGAGACTGGATATAATGTCCTTATTCTCGCAATAGCCGTCTGCATCGTCGGGGGCCTGGGAAGTTGGGTCGGTGCCCTTTTAGCTTCTTTTTTGATAGGCTTCCTCCAGATACTCACATGGGTCTATATCGCATCCCACTTCCAAATCGTGGTGGCACTCTTGGCCATTGTCGTTACGCTGATCCTGAAACCCTCTGGTATTTTTGGCCGACAAAAGGAATTTGAAGAGAGAGTGTAGAATGGAGAGAGAAGAACAGTATCGCCACGAGAGATTGGACAGGGGCATCAAGGTTCGAACGGAAGGCATATATGCCGTATCCTCCTGGCGTGAAATGAGCTATCTTTTGGTTCCTAGACTCGTCCTTATACTGGGACTTTTAGTGCTACCGCTCCTCATGCCCAGCGCTTACTGGCAAAGGGTGATATCCATCGTGTGCATCTATGCACTACTAACCCTCGGCTTCGATTTGCTGGCCCATTTTGTGGGTCTCGTTTCCCTCGGCGGAGCCTTTTTTGTTGGCGTAGGTGGGTATTTGTCTGCCATCCTCAACGTTTACTTAGGGATGCCCATTGCAGTCAGTATCCCTGTGGCCACCCTTGTGGGGGGAATTATTTGTACCCTGCTTTTGGTACCCGTTTTACCTTCGCGAGGAGTCTATTTTGCCATTGCGACCCTCATGTACCCGCTGATTTTCACCAGGCTCATTGAGGCCTTGAATATTTTTGGCGGGACGGATGGCATTGTGGGGGTGACCAGTTGGCCCAACCCATGGGTTGAGCGCTACTTGATCCTCGTCATACTTATCATAGCTCTTTTCGGCATTCGTAGGCTGGTCAACGAAGATTTTGGTCTTCTGATGAGGGGTGTGAAGGACAATGATCAGGCAGTCAAAGCTTCGGGGATAAGTATTAGCAGGGTCAAAGCAGTGGCCGTTTTCATTAGCTCTTTGATGGGATGCTTTGGTGGCGCTTACCTCGTACATATCTACATGTGGTCGGGTCTGTCACAGTTTGCCCTTGATTTTTCCATCATTCCCATTGCAGCCACAGTGATCGGAGGGGGAGGCACCCTGGTTGGTCCCGTCCTGGGTGCTTTTATCCTTGTCCCTCTCTCTGAAGTACTACGCGAGTTTGGTACGCTCAGAATTGTCGTCTACTGCGTTATCTTGGTGGTCTTTATTGTGTTCAAGAGTGAAGGGATCATGGTCTATGCAGAGCGGAAATATCACCAATTTCAACATTGGGTGAAGGTGTGAACATGGATAGAAATCAGCCACTACTTCGTGTGGAGAGGTTTTCGAAATCCTTTGGTGGTGTCCAAGCCCTCATGAACGTAAGTTTTGATGTCTATGAGGGAGATGTGCTCGGAATCATAGGGCCGAATGGTTCAGGAAAGACAACCTTGGTAAACTGCATTACGTCGTTCGTTAAAAGAGATGCGGGTATTTTACATTTCAAAGGTCAAGAGCTAAAGCGAGGGATTCTCCCCCATAAGGTAGCAGATCTGGGTATTGCAAGGACGTTTCAGATTACCAGACCCTACTATAGCCTGCCTGCTTATAAAAATCTCATTATTCCTTTACTATCTGCCAGGGCAAGACGGACCGGGGGGTGGCGAGGTGGTGGAAAACATGGGGACAGGGATACCGTAGGTCTAGATATTTTGGAAGAAATCGGCTTTGAGCGCGACTCTTTTATCCCGTATAAATTGGCCTCGGCATTGCCCACAGGATACCTGAAACGTCTTGAGTTGGCCAGATGTCTGGCCATTAGGCCAGAGTTGGTCATTTGCGATGAGATTTTCTCCGGCTTGAGCGGGAGTGAAATAGCCACCATGACCCCGCTCATAGAAAAATTACAGATGGAAGGTGTCACCTTGATCATGATCGAGCATCGGTTGCGTGAACTCTTCCGAGTAGCCAACCGGGTTATGGTTTTGAACTTCGGTGAGAAGATTATTGAGGGGACCGCAGAGGAAGTCATGGCGGACGAGAAGGTCAAGGAGGCTTATTTCGGATCGGACCAGGAGGTCATGGATTATGCTTAGGATCAAAGATCTCATGGTCTTTTATGAAAACATGGTGGCCATTAACAATGTAAGTATGAAATGCGAGGAAGGCCAGATTGTGGGCGTTTTTGGGGCCAACAGCGCGGGGAAATCAACGCTCTGCTACGCCATCTCGGGCATTATTCTTGACATCGCGAAAAAGGAGGAGATGGCAGGAGGAGAGAGAATATCAGTGCTTGGGAAGATAGAGTACAAAGGTTCTGAGATAAGCAAACACAAACCCAGTAAGAGAAGCAAAAACGGGATTATCCTTTGTCCGGAACGCAGACGGATCTTCCCGGAAAGCAGTGTCCTGGAAAACCTACGGATCGGTGGATACCTTGCCTCATCCTCTCAGGCAAAAGAGACGCTTCAATATGTATTTGAGGCCTTTCCACCCCTTAAGCCTCTTAGGAAGAGGGAAGGAGGCTTTTTGAGCGGTGGGGAGCAACAGATGCTCGCCATAGGAAGGGCATTGATGGCCCAGCCAGAGCTTCTCCTCCTTGACGAGCCTCTGCTCGGGCTCAGCCCTCTGATACAGATCACCCTGGTAAGGTCAGTCATGCAGATAAGGAAGGATAGAGGGATAACCGTCATCGTCACTGAACAGTATGCAAGACCCGTGTTACCCATTGTGGATTACGGCTATATCTTGGAGAATGGTTCTGCCGTTTTAGAGGGAGGAAGGGATGAACTTATGGGTAACCCTGATGTACGAGCCGCATATTTTGGGATATAGGGCTTTGGGCCTAAACCCTTTATTTAGTTTTACAGGAGTATTTCATGGCCGAAGAGGTGGAAGGTACGAAGGCGAGAGAAGAATACCTTTTTACGCGTTTTTATGAGATATGTGACAAGTATCCAAGAAATACGGCCATCATTTATCTTGGAGAGGAATATTCCTATGCCGAGCTCAGAGAACTCATTGAAAGATTCGGCACAGGTCTCAGTGAGTTAGGCGTCAAAAAGGGCGACCGGGTCATTCTATATACGACAAATTGCCCGCAATGGCTGATAGCGTTTTTTGGTATTCAAATCATTGGGGCACATGCTGTTCCCGTCTCACCCATATACACCTCTCATGAGGTGGAGTATATGGCCAACGACTGCGGCGCAGAAACCGTTGTCTGCCTGGACACCAACTACTGTTATGTGAGGGAGATTCTTCCAACGACACCCATAAAGCGGGTTATCGTTACAAACTTGGTGGATCTCCTACCCGCCTACAAGCGTCTCATTGGTTTCCTCTTCGACAAAGTGCCTCATGGCTCTTATGACAAGGATGCCCACATTTACAAATTCAAGAAAATGCTATCCTATCCACCCAATCCCCCGAAGGTTGGAATGGATGCCTGGGATGATATTGCTTACATCCTTTACACAGGAGGGACGACAGGATTTCCAAAAGGCGTTCCCCTCAACCATATCGGTGTGACCAGTTACTTGAATGAGATGGCAGAGCATGTATTGGACGGCTATGTAAGAGAGGGAGGGGATACCTTTGTCTGTGTGAATCCGCTTTTTCACATCATGGCCTTCGCCTATTTTGCCATCCTTGTCCTGAACCGGGGAAATACGGGCGTGCTCATGCCTGCCCCCCAGATCGATGCCATCCTGGAGGCGATAGATAGACATGACGGCACGTTGTTTCTTGGGGTCCCTGTCCTTTACAGGATGGTTCTTGAAAACGACAGACTGGGGGGTTACGACCTGAGTTCCCTTCGCTATTCTTTTTGTGGGGGTGACAAACTTCCTACGGAAATATTTAGGCGCTGGAAAGAGAAATTTGGGATCCCCATTCACCAGGTTTATGGCTCCACCGAAGTAGGGTTTGTGACACACCACAAGCTGAACGAAGATCCAGACCCGGAGAATCTGGATGTGGGAAGACCCCTTCCGTCGCGCAAGTGTTTGGTTTGCGATCCGGATACTTTGGAACCAGTCCCCGAGGGTGAAACAGGAGAGCTCTTGGTTACAAGTGATTACATCATAAAGGAATACTTGAATAAACCTGAGGAAACAGCCAGATCTTTCGTGAAAGTGGGACACGAGACCTATTATCGGATGGGGGACTTTGTGCAGATTGACAGCGAGGGGAGGGTCTATTATGTGGAAAGATCCGCAGATATTATCAAGTATAAAGGTTACAGGGTTTCTGCCTCTGAGATAGAGGCCGTACTCCAGGATCATGAGGCTGTCATCGCTGCATGTGCGGTGGGTGTTCCTGACCCAAAGGTGGGGGAGCGCATCAAGGCTATGGTGGTATTAAAAGAAGATGCCCGGGGGGTGGGTGCTGCCGATCTTCTCAAATTTTGCCGGGGGAGGTTGGCGAGCTATAAAATGCCCAAATATATAGAATTCAGGGATATGCTGCCCAAGTCAAAGGTGGGGAAACTCCTAAGGCGGGAAGTGAGAGACGAGGAAGATAGAAAGGCTGAAAAAGAGAAAAAGATAGCGCTTTAAATAAGTTTCAAACAGGGCATCTATGCCCGTTAAGCTGAAGCATACGCTTGAATTGCTTTGCACTTTTTATAAAGACGTGGCTTTCAATGAACTCGCTTAGACGCAGAGCTCATCCTGCGTACAGCCACTCATACCCCCCTCCCCAGTCAACAACTTTTTTAAAGCTATGAGGTAAAGCCCCTGGAAGTGGATGTTGAACTCTTGGTCCCTTACAACCGGATCGCAAAGACAAAAAGGCTCAAGTGTGAGATGGAGGGCAAGACCCTTGACAAGCTTCTTCAGACCTTGATCAGTCGTTTCCCTGCACTGAAGGGGCATCTGATGGAGGAAGAAGTTCCAGGCGCATCCCCCTTTCTTTTGCTCATAAATGGGAAGGTCGTGCAGGTGGAAGACCCGTCTGAAATCTTTCTCAAGCCGGGGGACCGGGTAGCGTTTACGAGAGTGGTGGCGGGCGGATAATTGGCCGTGGCAAAGGCATCCTGGATAACTCGTTTATTGAGTTCCTCTAAAATGCTGTTATATCCTGCCACAGAGATGGAAAAAATCCCCTCGATGCCCCTTTGACAAAAGGGAAGACAGAGGGGATTTTCTTGGGGTTTCTGGCTCAATTGGGGTTGAAGCATGAAAAAGATAGTCGTCGATTTGGGGAAATGTACGGGGTGTAAGAGTTGCCAGATTATTTGCGCCCTAACACATGAAGGTGAAGCCAACTATGATTTCGCAAGGATCAAGGTCTCAAAAGATGACAGTATAGGGTTGAGCGTTCCGATTCCGTGCGCCCAATGTTTAGATGCACCCTGTGTGGAGGCTTGTCCCGTAGAAGCTATTGTTTTGGATCCGAAGACCGGGGCAAAGGTGATCGATGATGAAGCATGTATCCTATGCGAAGCCTGCGTGACAGCGTGTCCCTATGGTGCAATCACGATCATTGAGAAAGGTGGAGAGACGAAGATCATAAAATGTGATCTGTGCAAAGGGGATCCTGAATGCGTTAAACAATGTGAACCGGGCGCCATATTGTTCAAAGAGGCTGCAGAATTGGCCGAGGAGAGAACCTATGCCCTGGGGGATAAACTTATTGAAGTCATTAAGATGAACAAAGGATTTGCTGCAGGGACGTGAAGCCTTTACGCAGTCCAGATAAGGGGAGAAAATGACGGAACGAAAGCCATTGAATCTGCGTTGTAAATTCTGCAACGGCAGGTTTCCACTGAACCCGGGGGAGAAAACAGCAACATGTCCTCACTGCGAGCAGGACTGGAACATACGCTGGTTTGCAGAGGATACGGCAATGATCATTTCTCCTGTGTCATGGAAAACATATGCCCAGAGGGAAAGGAGCAGCGAAGGCATTAAGAAGGAATAATAATGGGGGAACAAAGGAATATGAATCAGATAGCCATCATTGACCTGGCTACGAGGGAGACGAAGATTAGGCCTGTCCCTGAAAGGCTCAGGGAGAGGTTTTTGGGGGGGCGTGGCATCAATATGGCCTTCCTATACTCCCTTGTGGAACCGAACAATGATCCCCTTGGACCGGAAAATCCGTTGATATTTGGGGCCGGTGCCTTAACGGGAACCGGTGAGGTCACGGCGGCGAGGTTGAACATATCCGCTAAATCGCCTGAAACGGGTATTCTTGGAGATGGCAGCATGGGCGGATTTTTTGGTCCTGAACTAAGGAAAGCGGGTTTTGACCACCTCATCATTCTGAATAAATCCGATAAGCCCGTATATCTATTTATCCATGATGATCAGATAGCATTCAGGGACGCCTCCCACCTGGAGAAGTTAGATATCCACCAGACCTTTGGCACCCTGAGGCAAGAGCTTAATGACCGGGATGTTCAAATTGTTTGCATTGGCCCTGCTGGTAGAAAATTGGTCGCCTTCGCCTGTGTATGCGGCGGATATGGAGGCAATGCAGTAGGGAGGACCGGTATGGGTGCCGTCATGGGCAGCAAGAATCTTTGGGCCGTCATAGCGCGGGGGCGAGGTTCCATACCCTGTGCCGATCCTGGCGGGCTGGTCCAAGCCATTAAAAAGCACTACAGGCAGGTGACAACAACAAAAGGCTTCCATGCCACCTCCATTTACGGCACTCTCATAAGGTTGAACAATTCAAGACTCCTTGGGTTGGAAGGCGGTAAGAATTTCCAGGTCAATGTGCGTGATACAGATGGTCTCGACATAGACGATTTCCTCAA
The DNA here is from genome assembly GCA_050124735.1 of Desulfobacteraceae bacterium. Lineage (GTDB taxonomy): Bacteria > Desulfobacterota > DSM-4660 > Desulfatiglandales > HGW-15 > JASFEQ01. The sequence goes on from JASFEQ010000082.1 coordinate 12,221, forward strand.
CCAGTACGAGGTGGGGAAAAAGGCCTGCTTGGGTTGCCCTATCCACTGCAAGCACGTTTGGAGAATAAAAACAGGGGATCTGGCAGGGTTAACAGGCATTGGACTAGAATTCAACGCAGCGGGGGCCCTCCATTTTATGGCAGAGTGCGAGGACTGGGAAACCATCATGGCCTTCTATGACCGCTGCAATCGTTATGGATTGGATGTGGCCTCTGCGAGTGCTTATATTGCCATCTTGATGGAGCTTTATGACCGAAAGGTCATAAGCAAAAAGGATACCGGGGGCATTGAATACAAATGGGGAAGTAGAGAGGCGATACTCGGTTTTCTGGACCAGGCGGCAAAGAGGGAGCACATTGGGGACTTGATGGCACAGGGGCTTCTGAAGGCGGCAGAGACAATTGGTCATGACATGATGAAATATGTGGTGCATTCAAAAGGGCTCACCATAGAAGCCAGGGATCTGAGGGCCCATAAGGGACAGCTCCTGGGAGAAGTGGTTTCCTCGAGGGGTGGCGATCACTTGAGGGGAAGATTCACAATGGAGGATTTTCATCTTCCCCCTAAGGTCACAGAGGCGATAATGGGTAAGCCTGTCCCATCTGACCCCCGAGCCTATAAGGGGAAAGCATGGCCAACCGTATGGACGGAAAGACTGTGCGCCGTTGTGGACTCAGTGGGCATCTGTAAGTTTGCCTCCAAATGGATGAGCCCTGGCCTTCTCGGTTTCGATGAAATGGCCGAATCCTTTGAGGCTGTGACGGGGATACCCAAGACAGGGAAAGAGATCATGTCCGACGGAGAGCGCATTTACACCCTTGAGAAGCTATTCAATGTCCGCGAGGGAATTAGCAGAAAAGATGATAAAGTCCCTGACCGTTATCACGAGCCTCTTAAGTATGGCCCATACCAAGGAGAGTATATAGACGACAAAGAATTCCAGGCCATGCTTGATGAGTACTACGAATTAAGCGGATTGGATAGAGACGGCAAACCTTTACCCGAGACCCTTGAGCGCTTGCAACTGGATGACGAGGAAAGACTTCATTCTCTGGCATCTGTATAACCCCAGTCCTTTAAAGGGGCAGGGGTGTAAGTTCTAAG
>JASFEQ010000083.1:0-13284 GCA_050124735.1 Desulfobacteraceae bacterium
TGGAAAGCAGCTCCTCTATACACAAATATTGAAAGATAAATTAGATGATCTCATTCAGAAATCTGATGGACTGACAGAGTCCATTGAAAAACTTCATCAACATGACGATATCTTTTTCTCCAGCCCATTCCTTGAACCGCGACCCCTCCTAAAAGCCCTTCAGCAGCAGGAGGGATGTGTCCTCTTGGTGGATGAAGTGGACAAATCGGACCAGGAGTTCGAGGCCTTCTTGCTTGAAATCCTTTCCGATTTCCAAGTTTCCGTCCCAGAGATCGGCACCGTTTCCGCCACATCTAAACCCTTTGTGTTCCTGACAAGCAACAATACCAGGGAACTGAGTGAAGCCCTAAAACGTCGATGTCTGCACCTCTTTATTCCCTTCCCTGACCCCAAACTGGAAAGAAATATCATCCATAAGCGTGTCCCGGGAATTCCTGAACGACTTAGAAAGCAGCTGGTTTCCTTCATCCAACAGGTGAGGGAACTGGATTTGAAGAAGGTCCCCTCCATTAGCGAGACCATTGACTGGGCCAGGGTCTTGCTCCTCCTCCATTCCGACAAGCTGAGTCCGGACCTGGTCAGAGAGACCCTTAACGTCTTTCTGAAGTTTGAGGAAGATATCAGGACGGTCGAAGAACACCTCTATGATTTCACAGAGAAGTCTATAGCTAGGGCTTGAGAGTGAAAAATGGATCAGATCCTTGAGGATTTTATTTTCGCCTTGCGTGGATCAGGGATAAGAATCTCCATATCCGAGAGCACAGACGCTATGCGGGCTGTCGAGCTTATGGGATACGGAGATAGGGAAGTCCTGAAGGATGCCCTATCGGTGGCCTTGGCAAAATCTCAAACGGAAAAAGAGATTTTCGAGGAGTGTTTCGAACGATTCTTTGCCTTTGATGCCTTTTCGACCCGGAAAACGGATTCTGCTGGTCCCTTGCAAACCGATCTGGACACACAGGATTCCCCCCTCACACAAATGCTCCTTTCTGGGGATAACGCGGGTTTGTCTGTGGCCATGAGCAATGCGGCGCGTCAGGTGGATATCACGGGCATAAAGTTCTTTACCCAGAAGGGCCTGTACATCCAGAGGATCATGCAGCAAATGGGTCTGGAAGGGGTGAATAGTGACATCAAACGGTTTGGTCAAGAGGATATGAAGGAAAGGGCCAAAAGATTGGAAATGGCAAAAGAGGCGTTGTTTGAAACGGTACGGAACTACGTGGAGCGACAGTATGATCTCTTTGCCAGCTTGGCAACAGAGGAAATGATGGAACAATTCCTAAGAAACATAGGGCTTTCCAACGTGGAACAGCGTGATTTCCAGCGCTTGCGCGTTATCGTTCAGAAGATGACCAAGAGACTGAATACACTCTATTCCAGACGGCGGAAGAAGGCCAACAGGGGTCTGCTCGATTTCAAGAACACCTTGAGGAAAAACATCTCGTACGGAGGCCTTCTTTTTGAACCCAAGTGGAAGAAGAGGAAGATCGATCGTCCTGATGTGGTTGCCATATGTGATGTGAGTCGTTCTGTGAAAGCGGTATCCCGGTTTCTTTTGCTCTTCCTTTACAGCCTGAATAAGATCCTGGAAAGGATCAGGACATTCATCTTTTGCTCCAATCTCATAGAAGTCACTCATGTGTTCGATGAATATTCCGTTGAGGAAGCGGTTGCAAAGATAGATACGGGTACAGGGCTCCACATCATCATGGGACGAACAGACTACGGAGGCGCCCTTCTCGATTTCAAGGAAAGCTGGCTTGACACGGTCACAGAAAAGACGACGGTCCTTATTCTGGGGGACGCTCGAAACAATTATGGCGACCCTCGAACAGAGATTCTCAGGGAAATCAGGGATCGGAGCAGGAGACTTATCTGGCTCAATCCGGAAAGTGAACCCTTCTGGGGGACTGGAGACTCAGAGATGAAAAAGTACCTCCCCCACTGTGATCTGGTTCGGAAATGCAACACACTGAACCACTTGGAAAGGTTGGTGGAAGTCCTCATGAGAACAGCGACGCTGCATTAACAGCCTGAATCTACTTTCAGATCGAAGTTTGGCGTAGGTTGCTGCGCCTAACGCAATGGCTCTGATTTCTCCCATCCGCTATCCACGAGGCGGTGGCGGAGGGCGCCCAGAGGTATTAAGAAAAAAGCGTGCGTGCCCAGACGCACGTCTACAAAGGAGAGGCAGAAGGCTATCACGGCGACAACAGGCGCGAGCAAGATCCGCTGGGTCATGCTGCGGGTCACGGCTTGATCCATCGTTGGACGCACGAGGAGCTCGGAATGTGAGAGAACGTATCGCCACATTGCCAATAGCGTCAATCCGCAAAAAAAGACGCCGGCACAGAAAAGTCGGACGATCTCCGGCTCCTGCTCGTAGGTAAACTTAAGTTTGGACAAAAAAGGAATCAGCGTGAGCGAAAAGAGAAACAGGGTATTGAGCCAGATCAAGGTCCGATTGCAGTATCGGAGGTAAAGAAACAATGCATGGTGTTGCAACCAGAAAGTGGCGATTGCCACGAAACTCACCGCATATATCGCTACATCGTGCCCCATCCTCACAAGGAAACCGATTAAGCCTTTTTCAGAAAACGAGTGATCCTCGGGAATATCAATCCCGAGAACAAGGATGGTTATGGCGATGGCGATGACCCCGTCGGAAAACGCCATCAATCGGTCCAGGGTAAGCTTACCCGCCGCGCCTGAAGTTTTATGTACCATTTTTACCTCCTCACAAGACTCTTCCTTTGACCTTTGTCTATGTCTTTGGGTCAACCTAAACGTTCCCTATGGTCATTTGCATCACTTCACCAAGGGTATCTGTGCCGCAAGCTCGTAATTTACGACAGCCAGAATCTTGTTCTCGAGCTGGTAGTAACGGGCCACCTTCCCGATTATCGTGAAGGAAAGACATTCTGGAGGGGCGAGTTAGACGTAATATTCCATACCCTCGAACTTCATGGCTACCTGCTGCGGCGCACCCTCTCGGATCGAGCCCATTCCCCCTGATGACCTCAGAGCGCTCAGTCGGACAAAGCTTTTTTATGAGCGAACTCCAAGCGCGCCTTGTCGAAATAGTCCAGGGAGCCCAGGCGAGCCGAGGTCGGTGCCGTTTCATCCCTCGACATAGCGATGTTCAATCCAAAGCATAGTCGGTCGCTTCTTCGCGGCTGCCCGAGGAGCTACTGCCGCCCCAGCGCGGCGCGGATGGCGTCCTCCGGCTTGACCAGATGATCCGAATTGTCCGGGTCATCCACAATCGAGAGCAGCACGCCCTTGACCTCGCCGTTGAAGTGGTTGCCGACCGAGCCGTAGTCCGGCGACACCGGGGCGCCCGAATCCTCCCCAACATCGGCGCCGTCGTCGGCAGAGAAAATCATCGCCAACGTTGCTCCAATGTCGCCCTCGCCGACCTTCTTCCCATCCACGAACAAGGTCGCCTTGCCGCCCTTGCCGAGGCCCCCGCCCGCGTAGTCGAACTCCATGCGCACCTGATGTTGGCCCGCAGGGAGCGCACTGGCGGACTCCACAAAGAAATGCTTGAAGCCGCCCCAGTTGTAGCAGTACTTAAGCTTGCCGTTCTTCGCGTAGAGGCTCCATCCGCCGATGTTCGCGCCCTGGGAGATGATGACCCCCTCGGCGCCCTGCTCCGGCACCACGATTTCGGCGGTGACCGAGTGGGACTTGTTCTTGAGGTTGAGGACGCAGTTCTCCAGCAGGCGGCCCATGCCGCGGACCAGGAGCTGGGCCTTCCCTTTGATCAGCACCGGCCGGCCGGCGGTGTCCGGGTTGATCTTCTCCAACAACCGATCGTCCAGGGGCAGCACCTTGTAGCGCGCCGCCTCGATCAGGAACTGGCGCTGCAGCTCATGGAGTTTCTCCGGCATCTGCTTCGACAAGTCATTCGCCTGGCTCCAGTCCTTGTCCGAGTAGAGTTCCCAGACGTCGTCATCGAAGGCAGGCAGCTTCACTGTCATGGGCGCCCAGGGAGTCTTGTGCTTCGTCACGGCAGTCCAGCCCTTGTGGTAGATGGCGCGGTTGCCGAAGATCTCGAAGTACTGCGTCTCATGCCGCTCGGGGGCCTTGGCGTCGTCAAAGGAGTAGCGCATGCTCACGCCCTCGATGGCGTCCTGCCGGATGCCGTTCACCGACTCCGGCTGCGGAAGCCCCGCCGCCTCGAGGACGGTCGGCGCCACGTCGATGACGTGGGCGAACTGCGAGCGAATTTCACCTTTCGCCTTGATGCCCTTGGGCCAGTGGACGACTGTGCCGTTGCGGGTGCCGCCCCAGTGGGAGGCGACCTGTTTGGTCCACTGGTAAGGGGTGTCCAGGGCGAGCGCCCAACCCACGGCGAAGTGATTGTAGGACTCCGGCCCTCCGAGCTTGTCGAGCCGCGCGGTAAGGTACTCGGGAGTTTCGAGCGCCTGAAGGCCGTTGAAGTAGCTCATCTCGTTGAAGCAGCCGTTGATCGAACCCTCGGCCGAGGCGCCGTTGTCCCCGCAGATGTAAAAGACCAGCGTGTTGTCGAGGATCTTCAGCTTCTCCAGCGCCTCAACGATACGCCCGACGTGGTGGTCAGTGTATTCTAGATAGCCCGCATAGACCTCCATTTGTCGTGAAAGCACGGGCTTGAACGCCTCCGGCATCTCGTCCCAGGCCGGCACCTCCTTGTTTCGCAGGGTGAGCTGGCAGTCGGTAGGGATGACTCCGAGCTTCTTCTGGCGCGCGAAGATTTCCTCGCGTAGCTTGTCGTAGCCCTGGTCGAACTTGCCCTTGTACTTGTCGGCCCATTCCTTGGGGACATGGTGGGGCGCATGGGTGGCCCCGGGAGCAAAGTAGACGAAGAAGGGCTTGTCGGGTGTGAGCACCTGCTGCTGCCCGATCCACTTGATGGCCTTGTCGGTCATGTCCGCGACAAGGTGGTAGCCCTCCTCCGGCGTCTTCTTGATCTCGACCGGCGTGGTGCCCTCAAAGAGCGTCGGATACCACTGGTTGGCCTCGCCGCCGATGAAGCCGTAGAAGTACTCGAAGCCGCCGCCGCCGGCGGGCCACGAGTCAAAGGGGCCGGCCGGGCTCGTCTGCCAGACCGGGACTTCGTGGCATTTGCCGAACTGCGCGGTGGAGTAACCGTTGAGTTTGAGCGTCATCGCCAGTGGCGCTATGGAATTGGGCCGAACCGAGCTGTAGCCGGGCGCGCCGGTGGCTATCTCTGTGATTCCGCCCATGCCGGCGGAATGGTGGTTGCGCCCGGTGAGCAACGCCTGGCGCGTCGGCGAGCAGAGAGCGGTGGAGTGAAAACGATTGTACTTCAGGCCGCCTTTGGCCAGCCTGTCCAAGGTCGGTGTCTGGCAGGGGCCGCCAAAGGTGCTGGACGCGCCAAACCCGGCGTCGTCAATGAGCACAATCAGCACGTTGGGCGCACCCTTTGGCGGGCGCAGTTGCTCGATCGGGGGAAACTTCGTGTCCGGGCTTTTCGCGTCGTAGTTGACGAAGGCTTGCCGAACGGTGTTCGGCATGGGGAGATGGGAGCGATGCTTGAGGTTGGTCGCGCTAGGTGCTCCCTGGGTCCCGGTGGCCTGCTGGGCGTAAGCCGGGGCAGCGAATAGAGCGGCAATCAGCGCCACCCGAATGGTTGTGTTCACTGTTTTTCGTTTCATGCTTTTCCTCCTTCATTGAGTTAAGATCCATAACGCTCTTAGCGATATTCCTGGTTATTCGTTTTGTTGCTTCCTATCTGCTGCCTGCAACGACCAACAGCATCGAGCAGCGCTTGTTCGCTAAAAGGCTTCAGCAAATACGCAAACGCTCCTTGCTTTTTTGCCCTGGCCTGCCACTGCGGGTTGTCATGAGCGGATTGACGAAATCCGTCTTTTGGATAGGGTTAGAGTAAAGGTTTCTTACCTTAGAGACGTGAAAAAAACAAGGCCTATGAATGCCTAACCGCGCTTCTTGACAACAAACCTGAAATAAGGCCAATCACACCACAAATCTTACTTGAAATGTTATCCACGATCTAGTATCTAGCATCCAGCATCCAGAAGCGACGATCAAGAATCCGGCACAAGGGGAAATTGGCGGAGAGGGGAAATATTTTCTTCAAAAATATCTAGCAAGAGGTGAAAAATGGACGGAATTGTTGGACTTTACGGGTCGGGCGACGATGAGTTAGTGGCAAAGACATTCCTGGCAACAGGTGCCTGTCAACACAGGGGCAAGGCGAGCACCGGATTAGCTATAGCCACGGCAAAGGGGATCTATATTCATAAGGGATTAGGCAGGATCGCTGAAGTCATAGATCATAATATTATGAGAACTTTTCAGGATTTGAACCCTGTGGCCGCCATTGGAAACATAGGCTACACAAAAAGAAAAATAGCCGAAAAAAACAACGCCGAGCCTATCGAAATCTATCCCACATCCCATTCCAAATACAGAGTTGTCTTGACCTTGGATGGATATCTCATCAAAGAAGATGATCTAAGAGCTGAGCTTGAACCGGATTACAGTCTGGAAACAGATAATAAGACAGAAGTCATTGGTGCTTTGCTGCACAAGTACATTACGCAGGAAGGGATTACCTTTGAGGCTGGTAAAAAACTGGTAGACACACTGCACGGCCGGGCCACTTTTGCTTTAACAGCGCTAGTTCATGATGGCAAAGAGATCTATATGATCGCCCTGAATGACGATCGGGCCTTTGAGCCCTTTTGCTATGCCTCCATTGATGGAACCTTTGTGGTGAGTTCTGAATCCTGTTCTCACAGGAGATTAGGTGGGACTAATGCGAAAGAATATGACGGTGCGGAGATGACCATATGCTCGCCAACGGGCATTGAAACGAAAAGATTGAGAGATGAGACGATGATGCCAGATATCTTCCAGGGTGTTTACTTTGGGAACGTGGCTTCCGTATTTAGAGGTAAGGAGATATTCCAGTTGAGAAGAGAGCTAGGTTTAGAACTGGTTGATTATTACGGGAATTCAAAAGCAGACATCGTTATTCCAAACCCTGAATCAGGGTGGGGAGTGACCATAGGGATTGCAGAAGGCCTGGAAAAGAACCTATTCCCCGCCCTCATAAAGCTTCCGCAGGCGGTCAGGACATTTCAAGAAGGAGAAAGCCAAACCAGATCCAAGGAGGTGGGGCTGAAGTTTGGTGGCATTGATTCCCTGCTCAAGGAGAAGACCGTTGCCATGGGAGATGATAGCATTGTGAGAGGAAGTGTGAGTGAAGGCGGTTCTATTTGGGTGGTCTACAATGCGGGAGCAAAGTATCTGGAGTTCTGGGTCTCCTATGGTCCCATGTTTTTCCCTTCCTTTAAGGAATGGCATCGCGGTATTGAGTGTTTACATGAACTCGCTGCACAAAGGGCTTTTGAAAACGATAACCCCTACGACAAATCCCATGAGGAGATCAACAAGACCGTGGCAAAACTCATCGGCGTTGACGAAGTGAAATACAACTTGCAGGAAAAAATTAAAAAAGTGGCCGGTGATGGATCTTTCCAGGCTTTAGATGCGAGTTACCCGATAGACGAGGCGTTCTGGCCAGATTGGCTCAAAGCGGAAGTGGAGGAGTTTCGGCGGTATCGAGGAATGTAAAGGCTTCGCCTTAATTGGAATGCTGGAATCGTGGAATGTTGGAATAATGGGTTTGAAGGATACTGGAACCGTCTAATTATAGGCTGGAATATTTCGGGGAGATTACTTGTAAAGGTAGGGACAGGTGTTATATTATTAAGGAAATAAGAAATGCCTATCTCATAAATTCTGCACAGGAGAAGTCATAGATGAATCCCATACTTCTTGAAGTGGTTACCCCAACGGTCTCTGGTGTTGAAATGAGTTGTCGCGGATGCGGTTTCATCCTCGGATCCGTGGGTATAAAAAACGAATATCGAAATGCTATTAGTGAGGAATATCCTGATGACTGGAAGCAGGCCACAAGCTACCTCGCAGAGTGGATTAAGGAGGTTGCTTCTCTATACAGACATCGGATCAAGATCCGCGTGATTGATGCACAGTCTCCCATCGGGTTCTGGAAACAAATACGACATAGGGTCTTTCGGTTTCCAGCCTTTATCGTGGACAAGCAGAACACTTACGTGGGATGGGATCCGAAGGAATTAGAGGCCCTGATTGACGAACGCATCCAGGACGGCAATTAAGTCAGTTTAACGAGGGTTTTATGTGTTTGGGAAAAGTTCTTCACTGAGCCTAGCGACCATTTCTGCGCCCCTCACCTCTTTTTCAAAGAGGGGAATTTCGGCACGCACATTTTCAAAGGACTCATTGACTTCCCCCCTATATCGATCCTGCATCTTGACGCGGTTTAGAATGAATTCTGCCGCATCATCTCCCACCTCAGATTTGTCTATGGCCTGATTGACGATCACGCCGCCGATGGGTATTCCGAAATCCTCGAACCAGCCTATAAAACGTCGAATCACCGCAATGGGAAGGGATTCAAGGAGGGTGACGAAAAAGAAGGCGCTCTTCTGCTCATCGGTTAGAAGGGTTCTCATGTGATCGATTCGGTCGCGAAAAGTGACAAGATAGTCGAGAAGAGGATCTTCTTCCTCCTCGACCTTTTTTTTGCGAAAAGAGAGGCTCAATCTCATGGATTTGGCCTCCTCTCGGCTCTTCATCATTTTGTCCACCCAGAGGGTATAGACCTTAGACATACCCAGTAGCCTTCTTGCGTTTGCCGTGGGCGCGGTATCGAAGACATAGAACTCAAAAGCGTCTTCAAATATGATATTAATCATATTCTCGAACATGGCAGATTCTTCGAAGGCTGGATTCATGGTAGCAGACTCGATGAAGTCCTCCGCCTTGGCGGGGATGTCGGCAAATTTGAGAAACCAGCCTATTTTCTCCCGGATCTCCTTCTTCGATTTGTCTATCGTATCCTTGGTATCTATCTCTTGAACATGGAGCTTGTCGGTCCCTGGTATCAATACGGGTCTTCCAAAGACGTCCATCTGAAAGAGATTGGAGAGGCTGTGAACGGGATTTGTAGAGGCGAGGAGTGTCTTTTTTCCCTGCTTCGCCATCCAGTGTGCCACCGCCGCCGCCACGACGGTCTTACCGACGCCTCCCTTCCCCCCAAAATAGATGTAGCGCATTTCGGGGTGTTCCACAAAAAAATCTGCCATCGTATTCTTCATGACAATTTCTCCTCAAACATCACTTCTGCGAGATCTCTAATGGTGTCAAGACCCTTAATCTCGGAATCAAACTCCGGGACCCTTGATAGAACTGAAGTACCAAATGTGTTATCGATCAGATCGAGGGCTCCTGCCTGCATTTCGATCCTGTTTTTCAAATACGTGGGGATATTCTCTTTTAATAGATTCCTATCGATGACACGGTTGACCACATATCCTGCGAGGGGCACGTTGTACTTGGCAAAAAGCTTTGCCGCCTTTTCCGTATCCACAACGGTCATTTCTTCGGGAGTCAGGACAAAGAAAAAAGCGGTCTTATCCGTGTCCGTCATGATCTTGGAAGAGGCCCCTATGCGATCCTTAATATACATCAATTCATTATATATCTCGTCCTCTTCCGTCCCATCCTCCCGTTTCATTGTGGCAATGGCCTGATCGTACTCGCGCATCTGCTCTCTCAGACCCGTTATCTTGTCTAGCCATGCGTCATAGACGGCAGCCATGCTCAGATAATAAAGGGCATGGCCAAGGGGCACAAGGTCATAGATATAATAGTCGAAATCCCCTTTCACGACGATGTCTACGACCGCATCAAAGATGGCGCTTTCTTCCATGGCGGGCTCAGCTGAAGAGGCCTTTATATAGCTCTCAATCTCCTCGGGGATCTTTTTCATCCCGTACATGGAGAGGATCTTCTGCCGAATCTCTTCCTGGTAGTCCTGAATTCTTCGATCTGCATCCACTTCTCGGGCAAAGAGGTTCGGCATGATCTCGATGTTACCCTGGCCAAAGATATCCCGTTCAAAGATATCGCTTAGGGACGCCTGGGGGTCCACGGAGAAGACGAGAACCCTTTTCCCCTTTTTTGCCAGGTAATAGGCAGTGGCCGCTGAAAAGGTGGTCTTTCCAAGGCCTCCTTTCCCGCCGTACATAACGTACCGTCTGTTAGGATATTTTTCAAAAACCTCTGCGAAAGACATAACCCCTCCTTCTAGGATGAAGCGAGCCTGCGAAAAGGGCTCGTCCAAACTTTGTTTGGCTAGACTATCCGGTAAAACCGGACCGCAGCCTTAATACATACTCTCCACAAAATCCTTTTCTCTCAACATCCTGCGTTTCCATGTGGTGATCTGTGGCACGACATGGGGGAGAAGACGGAGGGAATAGTAAGGTGGAAGTATGGGGATGCCAAGCATGTCTCCCATGGTGATGAGGATAAAGAGGTGCTCCATGCTGGAGCGTGTTTTGAGGGCATGTCTGGCCATGCCATGGGTGGCCATGCCATAGGTGAAATCTCTAAAAAATCCTACAACGCCTCCCGATTTTTTCTTTTTTTTCTCGTTTTCTTTATCTGCCATCATTATACCTTTTTTCAAAAAATTAATAGTACGTCTGTTAAAAGCTGTAACTAGTTGAGTGCACTAGATTATAGGGGTAGTACATCGCCGCCAGTCACATGGAATAATGGAATGTTGGAATAGTGGAACATTGAAATAAACCATTAACAAAATAATATCTTGACGTGTCTCTACCTTAAAACCCCTAGTTCCAGTTTTCCATTATTCCAATTTGGGCGGAGCCCTCAAGTTCTAATCATAAACCTGATCAAAAAAATCCCTCTCTCTCAAGATCCTTCTCTTCCAGGGCCTAAGTCGCCTTATGTAGTAAGGCATGAGCCTGAGGTGATAGTAGTTAAAGAGGGAAGGAAATCCGATATAGTTCCCGAACAAACCTAACATGAACAGATGGTCCACGCAACGCTTTTCTGAGTACAGATAGTTTAGCTGGCCGTAAAGGAAAAAGCCTATAAGATAATCCTTGATAGCCTTTATCCAAGAAGAAAACATCACAAATATGCTTCGCTTAGCTGCGCAATTGGAATGTCGGAGTAATGGAGTATTGGAAGAGATATGAGCAACACTCCGAATGAATGAATATGGGGATACACCCCCGGTTGTCAATGCCTTCCCGGGAAATATATCCCCTTTTTTGTAGCCTCAGGTCCCGTCGATTAGGCGGGGGCCTTTTCCGCTTCAGCCGGTTCTGCCGCAGCACCGGCCTTATATTTCTTGAAGGCCTTCCAGCCGTCATAAGCCAGAATCAAGGCACAGATGATGAGCAGAATGGCGACTGCCGCGGCAAAGAGGTTCCCAAACACCTTTTTCCCTTCCATTGCCGCAGGAATCATCTTAAAAACGGATGTATAGAACAGGGCGCACACCGTGGTGATGTACATAAAGAACATGGGGTAGATGACGTATTTGTAGTTCTTGGCCTGCTGTACAAGAAACAAGGTTACAAGGAGAAGCGCAAAGCCTGCCATGAGCTGATTGGCGCCGCCGAAAAGGACCCATATGTAAAGCCAGGTCCCTGTCTTTATCAGGACCCACGTGATGATCAAGGCCACAATGGTCGCCACATGAGGGTTTTTGGCAAAGCCTATGGCATCTCCCAAAAGCTCGGCCGTTGCCACCTTCATAAAGCGGAACACCAGGTTGATAATGGTCAAAGCAAGTATAATGATCATCATGCCCGCCAGGGCCTTGGCATAGCTTTCAGGAAGTCCAAGGGAGGTGATGGCACCACCGAGACCTCCCACAAAGATCCCCACAGGATTTTTTACCTTTGCGATATAGGCTGCCTTGTCGGCAAACGCCGTGGCGCATACGATCACCGCGATGATGGAGATGGTGAACTCTGCAAACATGGCGCCGCCTGATACAGGCCGCACATCTAGCTCGGTTTCCAGCTGCCTGGAGGTGGCGGTACTGTTTACAAGGCTATGCCATCCTGAAATGGACCCACAGGCGATGGTCACAAAAAGGAGCGGCCAAAGCGGTCCCATACCAATGCTCCAGCTGGTAAAAGCAGGAAGAGTCATGGGCTTATGCCCAATAAGTATGCCTATAACCCCTGCTATAATCCCAAAATAAACCACGTAAACCGAGGCATAGTTGTAAGGTTGGATGAAACGCCATACGGGTAAAATGGAGCTGACATAGCCGAATATGAGGACACAGATGAGTATCGTATTATAGGAAAACTTCAAATTCCAAACTGTGCCCAACCCAATAGCGACAAAGATCAACACGATGGCGAGGACGGTCGTTCCAATAATATTCACCTTCGCCTTATAGATCATATGTCCCACCAGAAAGGCCACCGCAATGACCACGATCAAGGGAAAGGGAAGCGCCGCATTTCCGCTTACCCCTTTTGTGATCACGTGGCCGAAGGCGCACGCAATGAGGAGCAAATAAAAATAGACGAAGGTGAGGAGGATTTTCCTCGCCCGGGGTGATATCAATTTGTAGCTTATAGCCCCGAAGGTCTCTCCGTCGCTCCGAACTGACACCATGGCGCTCGAAAAGTCGTGCAACCATCCGATGAAGAAGACTCCAAGCCCAAGCCACAACAGTGCAGGAAGCCAACCCCATTGAAGGGCCACTATGGGGCCTATGATTGGTGCAGCACCTGCTATAGAGTTAAGCTGAAACCCAAAAAGCACATTCTTGTTTGCCGGCATGAAGTCAACGCCGTCCATGTACATCTTGGCAGGTGTTGCCCTGTTCGGGTCCACTCCAAAAACATTTTTGGCAACATGTCGGGAATATACCCAGTAGCCGATAATAACAATAACTACCCACCATAATAATACCCATAATGAGTTCATAATTTCCCTCCTAAAATTTGAGCCAAAACCAAAAGGACATGAGCCGGCCGGCTAAATAAAATGAGTTCAACAATGTCCGAGATGGAATTGCCCAAAACCTGCATTGACGGTTCTTGTTTATTGGTTGGATCCAAAATTGTACAATGCAGAAGGTAAGTGATTATAGAGTAAATAATATGAATACTCGGTTCTCACCTCCTTAAGACACTAAAGAAAGGTTTATGATACGTAGTGGTTGGGTGATCGGATTGAACATTTAAGACGAATGATTACGCTTTTTACACCTCCTTTCTCCTCCTCTTAAAGTTAACGAAGCTGTAACTTAAAAGACCTCATCTCTATATTATAGAAATTAATTCCGTTACCCTTTACAAATTATAACGACAAAAGTCAACATCAAATATCCTAAAAGAATGGTATACAATATTGACT
>JASFEQ010000084.1:0-13179 GCA_050124735.1 Desulfobacteraceae bacterium
GTGTGGCAAATGCTATGGCATAGTCTTCTTCTCCTTCGTAGTGTGCCGCTTGAGGCAGGACAACGAGCTCGTGGCTTGCAAACGCACCGCTGATGTTGATCTTTGCGCCGCGCACCACAATACCATCTTTATTCTTGTCCACCAGTTTGAGGGAAAGATAGGGATCGGGCCAATCCAGGGTCTTCTGGTTTCGCCTGCCCCTTGGCTCAGTGAGGGCGCCAGCCACAGATAGGTCTTTCGTCTGCACCATCTTGAGGTATTCCATGAACCGGGAATGGTATTCTGTTCCCAAATCCTGGTCCATTTCCCAGCAGGTGCTGGCCAGGGCATGAAAGGCATCATATCCCACACAGCGGTAGATACACGTCCCCAGCATCTCAGCCGTGAAGGTGCCTGCTTCCGCCTTTTTGACCAGGTCCTCAGTGCTCGCACTCACGTGGGTGTAGCGATTGACCACATCCTCGATGAGAGGGGAATAGCAGGACATGATATCCTTGTATGCAGGGTCCAGGGCCCAGGCATAACTCGCCTTGTTTGCCTCCACAACGGTCCGAGTGTTTTTGTTCTCAAGGACATTGTCCACGCGTTCCCCGTTCATGAAGACCCTGGGTTTCACATCTTTCAAACT
This sequence comes from Desulfobacteraceae bacterium, assembly GCA_050124735.1. Taxonomy (GTDB): domain Bacteria; phylum Desulfobacterota; class DSM-4660; order Desulfatiglandales; family HGW-15; genus JASFEQ01. The sequence goes on from JASFEQ010000084.1 coordinate 629, forward strand.
CTCCTCAAATTGTTCAGGTGTCATCAGAGCCATTTTTCCGTTCCCCCTTATTAGACGATAAGTTTACCCTATCGTTGCATAAAGAACATGGCAAGGAATGGTTAAAAAAAGAATAACAAGGTTTTCAGTTTCATCAATGCTCATTTTTGGAGTCAACAAATCTTGGGATCCAAAAAGCCTGGAAAAATTGCCATGTTTTTTACCCTTCTGGAAAGCCGACGATACGGCATCTCCGGAACCTGTGCGCCTCAGGCGCATTGTCAAGGGTTCGCGGTAGCTTACTACAGCTTCACCCTTGACGCCTCGGATCTGCAGCATCCTCGACTTTTGCAACGTTGGGATTTAAGGGCAGTGTATTCAGTTTTTGTGCCATGTCAATAGGAGAGTAACAATAGGGATGCAAACTATTTAATTTGAAAGATATTTTTAGAGACGGTTATTCTTTAAATGAATATCTTATACGGATAGCATTTCCCTAGTGCAATGATAGGGACTAAAAAATATTGCGACTATGCAATGAATATCTCTGTTATAAGAAAACCAGGTAGTATGGGCAAATCTGATTGTACGGTTTTCCCCAACTTGGCATGGAAGTTGCCTATTGGCGGATAGAGACCCCGAATCAAAAGTTCCTTCCTCCCGGAGGGGCAGGGCTTGTCTAAGGGAAACCGAGAAGGCCTTTACAGAAGGGTAAAACCCTTGGGGATGCTATAGAATGGATTTTATGGCTTTAGTCATGTGGTTTCTGCTTGGCAGTGCGGTCCTCCTTGTCCTTGCGGGCTTATGGGTTACCATCCACTACCTGTTCTCTCCACATCTGGAGAATCCGGATGGAAAGGCCCGCATTACGGGCAGTTGTGGGGACACCATGGAGCTATACCTGAAATTCAGGAGAGATCGGGTTGCGCAGAGCGCCTATTGGACCGACGGGTGCACCTATAGTCTAAGCTGTTTGCGTGCCACTGCAGACCTTGTTAAGGGAAAAACCCCTGATGAGATCCTCCACATTGATGCAGATCTCATCCAAGAGGCCATAGGCGGACTCCCTAAAGATTATATGCATTGCGCCAAACTTGCCGTCGAGACCTTGCAGTCTGCGGTAGAAGATTATATCTTGAGGAGCAACACGTAGCTTCGGCCAATCCTTCCTCAGGTGTCCACGCCGTCCACGCCCCATCTCATCAATCGCCCATTTTCGCCATGTAATCATCGTACAATGTTTCCAGGGCGAGTTTATGTTTGGCTTCCTCCTGGCAGAGGATTTTAAAAAGCTTCTTGCTGTCTTCGGTATCCGCCTGGTCTAAAAATTCATTGTACAGTTTCAACGCCTTTTCTTCCCGCTTCATGGCCAGCATTAAGATTTCTTTGTAGCCCATATCTGCCTGGTATTCCAGGTCGACAACGTAGTCACTCCGCTTAATATCCGTTATCCACTTCAGCCCGTATTCTTCCATGCTTTTAGTGATTCCCTTGTCCTTGAAGTCTTCCAACAGCTTTTGATGTTTTTTTTCTTCCTCGGCAAATTCCCCAAACATCTTGTCGGCTCCGGAGAACGCTTCTTTTTGGGCTAAACTACTGTAAAATTCAACGGCCTCAATTTCCTTTTCAATGGCAAAATCGAGAATTTCTGTTAATCTCTCGAATTTCATTTTTTGCTCCTTTCAAATGATCTGTTCACCGCTATTTGGTCCGTCTTGGAATTTCAAGATTAAGTCGCTTAATCTTGCGCCATAGAGTCGTTGGATGTATGCCTATCTGGGCAGCGGTCGCTGCCCTGTTCCAATTGTTATTCCTCAAGGCCTCGTAAATAAAGCTTCTTTCCAACTCATCCCATGAAAGGTTTTTCTCCGCATCTTCGGCGGTCATCTCAGTATGCATGCGATGCGAAGCGGGACGAAGATAGTCAGGCAGTTGTTCAACACCGATCGAGTTGCCTCTGCAAACCACCGTGGCATATTCGATGATATTTTCCAATTCCCTAACATTGCCTGGGAAATCATATGACATGAGGACTGGCAGAACGCCGGGAGAAAGGCCCTGGATTTCCTTACCACTCAGGCGGTTAAATTTCTGAATAAAATGTTCCGTCAAAAGAGGGACATCCTCTTTTCGTTTTCGCAAAGGCGGAAGGACGAGTTTCACCACATTGATCCGATAATAGAGGTCCTGACGAAACCTGCCCTCCTTAACGAGACGATCCAGGCTTTTGTTTGTGGCCGCCACAACCCGGACATCCGCCTTTTCCGTCTTTGTACTTCCAAGGGGTTCATAGACCTTATCCTGGAGTACACGAAGAAGCCGAACTTGCAAAGCAGGAGAGATATCCCCGATTTCATCTAGAAAAACGGTTCCGCTCTCAGCAAGGGCCAAACGCCCTGGTTTGTCCTTCTTGGCATCTGTGAAGGCACCCGCTTTATATCCGAACAGCTCGGATTCCAGGAGTGTGTCTGGTAGAGACCCGCAGTTGATGGTAATCATGGGCCCATTTTTTCTGCGACTCAAATAATGGATGGCCTTAGCAAAAAGCTCTTTGCCCGTGCCGCTCTCTCCTTCAAGAAGAACCGTGGTATCACTTTCCGCCACCTGTTCCAGCATGCCAAAAAGGCGCAGCATTTCCTTGTTCTTGCTAATGATATCCATAAAAGAATGCCGGCCAGAGAGTTCTTTTCGCAGTTCCTCGACCACGCTCAAATCACGGAAGGACTCTACACCGCCTATCACCTTGCCATCCTTGTCTTTTAAAATGGCGGTAGAGATGCTGACAGGGATACGTTCCCCCTCTGAATTAACAACATAGATGGGCTGATTCACAATGGGACTTCCCGTTTCCATGGTTTGACGCAGGGAACATATCTTCTCACAGATACTGGCTTTTAATACCTCCCAGCAATGTTGCCCGAGAGCCTCCTCTTTTCTTATCCCCGTTATCCGTTCTGCCGCCCGGTTAAAAGAGGAAATTTTCCAGTCTGAATCCACGGTAAACACGCCATCAGCAATGCTGTCCAGGATGATCTCTGTCTGGTTTTCAATTGCTTGTCTCATCAATCGGTCTCAAGTCGTGTGCAACGATTCTTGCCCACAGCACTAATGCTGTCAGTTTAGGGCGGGCCTTTCTTAACAAAAAAATACGTTTTTAAGTTAATTGTAATAGGCTGCATTGTCAATAATTGAAGCGGCTCCCTGATCCACCATCAAGGCATCATCTGCCGTTCGACAGGCTCACGGTCCTGAGCAAGGTCGAAGGACGGTGTTGCCTTCGATCGCTCCTCCCCCCGCCTTCGCGGGGGCAGGCCTGTGGCGTATTGCTCGATACGCCTCAGTCGTCTCTCCTTGGCGCCCCCGCTTTTAGCGGGATTTCGCAGGGCTCAACTAGCTGGTAATACCTTGCTGGTGATCAGGAATGCTACATAACCTAATAATTTCACTCTTAATACCTAAATTAGACGGTGGATTTTGGCGGCTAATGCCTTGAGCTCAGGGAAGGCCTTGCCTCGCCTTTCAATGCTATATGGCGTTATTGGGCGAAACAACGGCACCATCGGTGTGGTCAGCGAAATGGAGAAGGGTCGAACCGTGTAAACATCTGCTACAGGCACTGTAGCCAAAGGCAACACTTTTGTAAGTATTTGATTTTAAATTATTATTCATGCCCACTGCCATTATATCACCTTCAGACTGTAGCCAATCTTATCATTTCAGGCTCACCTTTTTGACCGTCTCCAAAACGAAGAATGCCGCATAAGAAAAAAATTTTTCAATGATTTCATTGGCATACACCCGAAGCGACTGGGGGGATCGAGTTTTGGCATCCTCATTGCTCTAAAAGCAAGCAGAGGTAAGATTCGAGGAGGTGGCCAAGATGACGAAAAAGATGACAAAGGCTAAAGAGACAAGGCTGGGAATTCCCTGCCGTTCTTGCGTCCACGCGGAAAACGGTCAAGCAGGAATACCCAAAATCTGTATCCGTGATTATGAGTGCTGGCATTGCGCCTTTGATCAGTGGATCGAAGAGATGGAAGAGAGGCGGATTCTTCCAGGCCTTTCCGCTGTAGAGAGGAACTTCGTGGCCAGAGCCGCGTAGTGCGGAACAGAGTCATGACGAAAGCATTTTAGTGAAAACGAGAAGGAGGTTTGTTCGATGAAAGACAAATCCAAGAAGAGTCGTGTGATAGGGTTCCAGGTGGTGGAGGACGAGTGCATCTGGATGAAGGCAGGTGTTGTCAATTTTCGCCTCTGTGACAATGCCTATGATTGCTACAATTGTCCATTTGATAAGGGGATGAAGAAGGCGATGAATTTGGAAGCCGCTGAACCGGGAGGCCAGGAGAAGCCGGGGTGGGTTCAATACCTTCAAAAAAACTATCATGGGGCATCTCGACCCTGCCGCCACGCTTTAACAGGCCGCGTCAATGCCCCCAAGATCTGCACAATGAACTACGAGTGCTATCACTGTCCTTACGATCAGATGCTGGATGAAATGGATCTGGCTCGATCCCTTAATGCCCCCGCATATCAGTCGGTCTCTGGAATTAGAATTGCAGACGGCTATTATTATCATATGGGACACAGCTGGGCTCGTTTCGAGCACGGCGGGCGTGTCAGGGTCGGGTTTGATGATTTTCTGGTCAGGGTTTTCGGGGCTGCACAGGCATTGATCCTTCCTCCCCTGGGTGCCACCGTGAAGCAGAGCCAGGTCGGGTGGACATTTAGCCGAGACCATGATCTAAACCTTAAGGCAGCAGTTCTTTCTCCTGTTACAGGGACGGTGCTCGCTACGAACCATAGGGCGCTGGAGCATCCCGAAATCACCAATGATGACCCCTACATGGAGGGCTGGTTGTTCATCATCGAACCCAAACTCCCGAAGAAGGACCTAAAAGGGCTCTATTTTGGCGATGATGGCTTCCAATGGATGGAAAAGGAGACCCAGGAGCTTATGTCTCTGATGGGACCCGAATATGACCGGCTGGCCGCCACGGGTGGTGGCGTGGTCAACGATGTGATTGGGAATAATCCAGAGTTGGGATGGGACCGTTTAGTTAAAACCTTTCTGCGGACCGAAGAAGTATAAAGATAGGCAATCTCTAAAGGGCGTCACGGAGGAAGACCGAGCAGTACCTACAGAAATAGAGAGGTGCTTCATCCAGGTCTTCAAGCCCGCCGGAAAAGTGCATGAGGCACTTCCTATCCATGCAGTGGTGGAGATCAAAGAGATGCCCCAATTCGTGCATTGCCACTTTGGCCCCTCTTTCGAGTATGAGGGACAGGGGCGGGGTGGAACCGTCCGAATTCCTCTTTAACCTGTAGACAGAGACCAGGGCACATCTCCCCCCCTGCCTTGCCTCGCCGAAGACGTGGGTGAGTATGGGAACAAAGATATCCACGTCGAGGACACCTATTATCTTTGCATAATCTTGGAACGGCTCCGATTCCATGGCCTTTATGATCACCCCAGCATCATATTGGAGCCGTTTTTGGTTATGGGCGTATACGGGGTGTTTCAGGGGGGAGAGGATATCTACTTCCAGGTTCAAGTAACCAAGGAGATGAGCCGCTATGGTCTTGGAGGTGATTTCAGAAACCTCGCCAATGGGGACCAATCCTATCCGTGGTTTTTTTGCGGTCATAAGGTGAGATATCTACAGATTGGCTCAAGGTCTCTTCAGGTTGAGCCGTTTGATCATCTTGTGCAACGTGACCCGGTTGATATCCAGGATCTTGGAGGCCTTGGTCACATTCCAGTCACAATTTTCTAAGATCTCTTGGATGTAATGCTTCTCCATTTCTCGCAGAGACCCCGGCTTTGAAATGGGTGACGAGATCGTGCGAAGAAAAGCGAAGTCTTCTTTTCCAAGGGTCCTGGACTTGGAAAGGACCACGGCCCGTTCAATAGCATTCTCCAATTCCCTCACATTTCCTGGCCAGTCGTAGTCTTTCAAGAGTTGCATCGCCTCTGAGGTGGCATGATCTACCCGCTTGGTGGTTTCATGGCTATACTTTTCAAGGAAGTGCTGGACCAAAAGGGGGATGTCCTCCTTCCTTTTACTCAGCGGTGGAATTTGGATCATAATGACATTGATTCGGTAGAAGAAGTCTTCTCGGAAGCCACCCTCAGCCGCCTCCTTTTCCAAATCCCTTCTCGTGGCCGAGATCAATCTGAAATCCACATCGATGGGCTCCCTATCGCCAATCCTGATAATTTTTTTCTCTTCTAGAACGCGAAGAAGATCGATCTGCATTTTTGGGCTAATCTCCCCAATTTCATCAAGGAAGAGGGTGCCCCCGGAAACGACCTCAAGGAAACCCTTGCGAGGATGGGTAGCACCCGTGAAGGCGCCTTTCTGATGACCAAACAGTTCGCTTTCGAGAAGCGTATCTGGGATGGCGCCGCAGTTGATAGCGATGAAAGGGAGATGGGAACGTCTGCTTTTGGCGTGGATGGCCTTGGCGACCAATTCTTTTCCGGTGCCTGTTTCTCCTATAAGCAGGACGGAGGAGTCGCTCTGCGCGACCTCGGGGATCAGATCAAAGATCTCCTGCATGGGAGGGGATTGGCCAATGATGTTATCGAAGCGAGTGATTTCTTCCAGGCGGCCCTTTACATACTCATACTCGGAGACCAGTCTCCTTTGATGGGCTACTTTCTCCATGACAAGGGAAAGCTGTTCCGGTTTGAAGGGTTTGAGCAGGTAGTCGGTGGCCCCCAGTTTCATGGCCTCCACAGCCGTCTCAATGGAGCCATAGGCGGTGATAATGATCACAAACGTATCAGGGTATTCCTCCTTTACCTTTCCTAGAACCTCAATCCCGTTCATACCTGGCATCTTGATGTCCACAAACAGAACATCAAATGGAAACTTCTCCAGTTTTTCCAAGGCTTCGAAGCCAGATGCCGCTGCATCCACCCTGTTCCCCGTTTTTTCAAACCAATGGAGAAAGGATTCTCGGACGATCTCTTCATCGTCCACGATCATGATGCTCATCTTTTCTTCCATGACGCTCCTCCGTCATCCTTGGTCAGGGCCTATTCGACGGGAAAATCCAAGAAAAAGGCAGTCCCTTTACCCGCTTCGCTTTCCAATCTGATTTCCCCAGCGTGGTTTCTTACAATGCCATATACGATGGATAATCCCAAACCCGTGCCTTCGCCCTCCCCCTTTGTCGTAAAGAAGGGATCAAAGATGTGGTCCAGGTTCTCCTCCGGAATTCCACATCCCGTATCCCGAATTTCTACCATGGCATTTTTACCGTCCTTGTCTGGTTTGGACAGGACGCTCAGTTTTCCCCCTTCAGGCATCGCTTCGATTGAATTAAATATCAAGTTGAGAAAGCATTGCTGCAACTGATTGACATCGCCATTTAGCACCAAGGGACGGGGGTCGATCGTGGTGCTCAACTCGATGTTCTGGACCTCCATCTTGTGGCGCGTCAGGGCAATGACTTGCTGCAATATTTCATTAAGATCAACGTTGGTGAACGCCCTTTCTGTCTGTCGGGAGAAAGAGAGAAGGCCGGTGACAATGTCTCCGCACCGTTCCAACTCCCGAGACATGAGTCGAAGGTATTTTTTGAAGTTCTCCAGATCCTCAGGGCTCGGTTCGCCATCCTCCAAAGTGTTCAGCATGAGATGACTGAAGGTCAGAAGTCCCTGGATGGGATTATTAATCTCGTGAACGCTACTTGCCACCAGTTTTCCCAGAGAGATCATTCGATCTTCCTGGATCAATCTCTTAAGATCATCCTTCACTGTTTTGATCCGGTTTTCCCACCTGGTTGAAAGCTCATCCGTAAGATCCCTGCCCACTTCGATGACCTGTACGACTTTCGCATCCTGGTCTTTTAAAGGATAGGTTACCAGATTACAGTAAGTTGGACGCTCTCCGGATGAGAAATGTTCATGGATAACATAGGCCGATTCACCGGTTCTTAGGGTCTCTACCAAAGGGCATCCCAACTCTGGTTGAATACTTGAACAAGGGGCACTAAGTCCATGACTGATTTCGTAACAGTGCGCTCCGATCACCTCATCTTTGGATTTTCCCGCGGAATTTAGATAAGCTTCATTCGCCTCGACAATCAAGAAATCGGGATTCAAGACGGCTATCCGCTCATTGGTCTGTTGCATGAGAAAGTCCGAAGCCCCCTTCTCAGATGCCACCTGCCGCTTGGCTGATTGCAACTCCTGATCACCGAGGTAAAGGTATCTAAAAAACCTGCCAATATTGTGTTCAAGAACACCTAATCCTTGAGGCCTCTGCCTTATGAGCTCAAGGAGGAGTTCTCGACTGCCCGTGAGCTCAATCACGGCATCAAGGTCCTTGATCTTAAAAAGATCCAGGAAGTTATCCGTGGTATAGATACCCATCTCACTGGCAAGACGAAAGCCTTCAGCCTTCGAATTCACATCGCAGACCCCGACGATGTTCATATTGAGGGTGGGGAAGGGTTCTTTTTGCAGAAGTTGCAAGAAAATCCTGCACGCCTTGCCTCCGCCAACGATCGCTAGATTCAAAGGCGATTTCCCGGGAATGTACTCATTACCCTCATTCATCATGTCCCTATCCTTTTGCCTCCCTTCTCTCAGTTACCAAGGAGAGCTTTTACCATATGGTTCATACTTATAGCAACTCTCGGTACTTTCCACCGAGGATTCTGAGGCGATCACAAAGTGAAGTACGCCGCGCCAAGGCGCGGGGCATCACCCGCAAGCTCGCTCAGCCGGGGGTATGGGGGTCTCTTTTCAAGACCGCAACCCAAAAGACGGCCCTCTTCCTTACCGCCCCCATCTCCAATATTTAGGGCTCCGGGAACAGGCACAGGGGAGATCCATCATTGACGCCACCTTGCGCTGTGGGGCTGCCACCATAATGATTGTTGCACTTTGGTGCCGTCCCACAACCACCGGGCAAATGGTTGTCGGCTTGAAAAGAGACCCCCATATGCCCGGTAAAGGATGCCATTCTGGCATGTTTTGGTAACAAGATACAGACTACTAGAAAAACAGGCAAAATAAAAGAGCCCCGTTTAGGCGGGGCTCTCCAATGCTCGTCTATAACGTTATTAAATTTTATTCCCACTCCTCCTCCAGATCAACCCCGTCCCTTTCGTACTGGGCATCCCTCAGTTCGTGGGCCTTCTTGATTTCATCCTCGCTCCAGGGCTCAACGATCAGGGAATCGGCCACCAGTTCCCAGAGATATTTGGTCTCAATACCCAGACCATATTCTTTGGTCAAGGACTTCATGATCTGATCGCGGCAATTGTGGCAAGGGGCAATGACCAATTTTGCGCCCGTATCCATGATTTGTTTTGCCTTTACCCGACCGTAGTAAATCCTCTCCTGATCATAGGGCATGGCCCAAGCACCTCCCCCGGCCCCGCAGCAGAAGTTGTTCATCCGGTTGGGATACATCTCCACGAAATTTTCACAGCACTGCTGGGTGACCCACCTGGGCTCTTCAAAATAACCGTGTCCCACGGTCTTTACACTTTTACGGCCGTAATTACAAGGATCATGTATTGTGGTCAGCTCCTCGTGGATGGATTTGTCAACCTTGATCCTTCCTGTTTCAATGTATTCTTTCAGGAGGTCGTGAACAGAAACGACTTTGTACTTTTCCAATACTTCAGGGAACCAATTTTGCAGACCAACACGGGTCGCAAAGTAGGCGTGCCCTCATTCGGGCAACAGGAGCGTCTTGCACTCCAGCCGCTCCATGTGCTCCACAATTCGGCCCACAAGGGTCTTCCAGGCCTCATCATCCCCTGAGAAGAGGCCCCAGTTGACTCCCTCCCAGTTCTCCGACGGCACGGTCCAGTCCTCTTTGGCACAGTAAAAGATGCGCCACCAGAACTTCATGTCATCCGGCTCGCCAAAGGGTTCCTTGGAGTTGACGGTCACCAACACATTGGCGCCCTTCTTATCCACCGGGGCATAAAATCCAGGGAATCCTTCATCCTCCTCCATCTCTTTAGACAGGTCGGCCAGGAGAAAGAGAAAGTCATCCTTTGGGATCCCCAGATTGTTCCCCCTCTCCAGATCCATGACCACACCCTTATGGATAGGGCCTGGCACCTTATCCCTTTCTCTCAGGGTTCTGGCCCTGCGAAAGGTCTTGAGCAGCTCTACCCCTTGGGGACAGGCATATTCACACCGCCCACACAGGGTGCATACCCAAGGGAAACGGGAATCAACCAGCTCCTGGTCCAGTCCCAGAGCCGCCATTCGGATTGCCTTTCTGGGGTCCAGGCCGTCCACACCTGTGATCGGGCAGCCACTGGCACACGTTCCGCATGTGAAGCAGACATCGGCCCATTCTGGGGCTACCCTCAATTTGCTCTCTTTTGGATTAATGGTCATTGCCTCCATGAAATAACCTCCTGAGTAAGATCGAATATTGACGATTGACGATTGAATATTGAAACAACACCTAGTGTGATGTCCCAAGAATAACTTTAAGAATACAGGAATTCTTCAAGTCATTGCGAGGAGCCGAAGGTGACGAAGCCGTTCGGCCTCGAGCTCACGGCCGAGAGGCAATCTCTTGGAGACCAATAAAAACACGAGCTTAAATAATCCGAGATTGCTTCCCCCCGCGTCCGCGGGGGTCGCAATGACATTATGGGAATTCCGGTCACCTATGCAACCAATTATTAGTTAACGATATCCGATTAAATATTGACGATTGACAAATAATGGTCATTGACGAATCAAGAATAGTAGATCCAAGCTGAGCGAAAGTCAATACGGATTGATTTGCCACGCTTGAAAGTCTTCAATAGTCAATCATCAACCGTTTAAATTCCCAGCTTTTCCTTGAGCGACTTGGTCAAAGCCAGGTTTAGATTCAATTTCAGGTCTTTTTTGGGCAGACCAAATGCCACCCCCATAAGTTGAGGGAGATAGAGAATGGAGATACTCACATCTTCCCCTTGTGCCTGGGAGATGGGTTTCTGATACGCTTCCAGGTTCAACTGGCACATGGGACAGACAGTGACTACACAGTCTGCCCCTTTAGCCTCTTTTAAGATGCCACCTGTAAGCTCCAGGGCCACATCCTTTTTGGTGTTCATGAGCGCCGCACCGCAACATTTGCTCCCCACCGTCCAGGGATGGACTTCTGCGCCCAGGGCCTCAATCACCGGCTCCATGGATCGGGGCTCTTGTGGATCATCGAAATCGAGATAGGGACGTAGTGCCTGGCAGCCATAATAGGGGGCCACCTTGAGACCCGACAAATCCTTCTTAACCAAGCGCTTCATGGATCTGGGATTAAAGTCACGGGATAGAACGTCTAAAAGATGGCGCACTTTTATCCCGCCTTTGTAATGTAAGTCCTCCTCCTTCAGGGCCTCGTTGACCTTGTCTAAGAGCCCTTCCTCTTTGTGGACGTGATCTTCCACCTTTCTCAGGTTGAGATAACAGCCGCTGCAGGGGATCAGCAAATCTCCATCAGAGTCCATCTTCTCGGCCATGGCGAGGTTACGGGCACCAAGGACCGTCGAGAGGAGATGGCTGGTCGCTTCCGCCGCAGCCGCCCCGCAACAATTCCAGTCCTCTATCTCCACCAACTCCGCACCCAACGCATGCATCGCCGCCTGTGTTGATTCATTGTATTCGAGGGCAGTCGTCTCCAGAGTGCAGCCAGGATAGTAGATATACTTCATGGTCTCGCCTCCAATTCCTCCACCTTGCGAAATAGCCTGTCAAATCTCCCTTTCCCGAACAACTTGGGTATCTCCAGCGGTATCTTCCTTTTTTTCATGAGCTTTATTCCCATGGAGACGAAGCCCAGTGGTAGGAAGGGATTCATCATGGAGAGAAAATAACGGTTCATGAACTCCGCCTCTCTTATTCGACCATAGCGCCGAACGGTGTCCATGAAGGTCTTGTAGAAGTTTGAGCTCAGCTTGTACTTCCGTATCCCTTCCGAGGCGGCTAGCCTCTTCAAGGCACTCATGGCGTCCGTCAGAGGAAGCCCCCTTGGGCAGCGAAGGGTGCAGTAATAGCAGGCGGAACAGAGATAGAAGGTGGTACTGTTGAAGATCTCTTCCTTCTCCCCCAATTGGGCGAGCCTCCAGACTTGCCGCGGCGTAAGGTCCATGGCAAAGGAATTGGCGCAAGAACCGCTGCACGTGCCGCATTGCATACAGGCCTGAACCGTCTCTTGGATATCTGCCATGAGATCCTCAGAAACGGATTCACGGGCCTGGTTTGCCATATCAAGATTCTGTTCCATCATTATGTATTACCCCCCTTTGAAGGTCTTCACGGGCTGAGATTTAGAGACTTATTTAATTACAAAATTTTTCAGCTCAGATTATAGCTGGTTTCAGGTAGTGTCGTGTCCCAAAAATAACTTTAAAAATATAGAGACCCTAAAAGTCATTGCGAGGAGCCGCAGGCGACGAAGCCGTTCGGCCTCGAGTTTCTCGACCCTGCTCGAAACCCTGAGTTCATCGAAGGGCTCACGGCCGAGAGGCAATCTCTTGCAAGTTAGCGAAAAGAGTAACTTTCATAAAATGAGATTGCTTCGCTTCGCTCGCAATGA
>JASFEQ010000085.1:0-13174 GCA_050124735.1 Desulfobacteraceae bacterium
TTTACTCGCTCTCTTTGATGACGCTGCCCGGATCTGTTCTCAATTTCTCCAGTTTTTCTTCAAACCCACCACCCAGGTCAACGCCCATCTGTTTGGCCCTTTTTTTGGCGTGGAGTCCTATGTTCCGGCTGTCCCTGTAAAAGGAGTCGCTCTTGGAGGCCGAGGGATCGTATGCGTCAAGGCGGTCCCGTTCTGATACGTGATACGCCACCCTTGAGATCAATTTTTTCAGCCTCCTTCCACCGCACTTTGGGCAGACAAGGCTCTCCTCCTCCTCGTTTTTCATGATGAGGTTCTGAAATTGGCAATCACAAGCATGACATTGGTATTCATATATGGGCATCCCTCAATCCCCCGGTAATTCCATAACAAGAGGTCCAAGACAAAGTCTCACCACAGAGACGCGAAGAACGCAGAGTCGTTGTGTTTAATTTTGCTTTTCGCTGAGACGCCGAAAAGCAAAATGAGACACACCTTGGGTTGTTTTGGCCCTGAACTACATATTAGGTCTTGATATAACTCATCGGCCATGGCTTTTTACGCAGCGAAAGCTGCTGGGTGCTTTTTCATCGCCGTCCTCTCAACGGCGACGGAAAAACCATACACCTCTGTGGCCTTTGCGCCTCTTGCGAAGTCCCGCTGGGGCGGGACACGCGGGCGGTGATATTCAAACCACTCGCCACCCAAGCTGATGGTTTAGGACATTAATCAAAGGCCGTTAAATGCCAGTCTTCTCAAAGAGTTTTGCTCTGCGCAAATGTACCAAAAAACCTTGCTGTTTTCAAGTCGAACCGAAGTGCCACATTGTATCTTTATCCCATTAGATTAACTATTTTAGGGCGTTTTTGTCTTGACACCTGGATGCCCAGATGACATGTTAAATATTTCACAAACCATGGATTTCTGCCACTCCCATAGGGCGGCAGCACTCCCCCGGTTCATCGATAAATGGCCTTCCTTCGGATGCAAAGCCAAAATTCGTCCCGAAGCGAACACCGACTAACATGAGGAAATAGGAGATAAGAGTCCCATGGTTCAAAATGCATCAAAAGGTGCGGTTATGGTCGTGGGAGCGGGTATTGCCGGTATCCAGGCCTCATTAGATTTGGCTGACTCCGGCTACCTCGTCTACCTGGTGGAGAAAGACTCTGCCATTGGCGGAGTCATGGCCCAGTTAGACAAAACATTCCCTACGAATGATTGCTCCATGTGTATCATCTCGCCTAAATTGGTCGAGTGCGGGCGACACCTCAACATCGATCTTCTCCCCATGACAGAGATCGTGGAGTTGAAAGGTGAGGCAGGCAATTTCCGTGTAAAGGTCTTGGAGAGGCCTCGCTACATCGATTTGGAGAAGTGCACGGCCTGTGGTGAGTGCGAAAAGGTATGCCCCATAGAAATCCCCAACCTGTTTGACCAGGGGCTTCGCAGCCGCAGAGCTGCCTACAAGCTCTTTCCGCAGGCGATGCCCAGCGCTTTTGCCATTGAAAAGAGGAGTACCGCCCCATGCAAAGCGACCTGCCCCGCTCACGTGAGCGTGCAAGGCTACATCGCATTGATAAACGAAGGAAAGTACCGCGAAGCCCTGGAGCTCTTCAAAGAGGCCCATCCCTTCCCTGCTATCTGCGGCAGGGTTTGCCATCATCCCTGCGAGGAAGTCTGCACCCGAGGGGATCTGGACGATCCCATTGCCATAGAGTACCTCCATCGGTTCCTGGCCGACCTGGACTTGTCCAGTGAGAGCCGGTACGTGCCTGAAGTGGCTGAGAGGAGAGAGGAGAAAGTGGCCATCGTGGGTGCAGGACCGGCAGGTCTGACTGCGGCTTTCTGCTTGGCCAGACAGGGATATCAGACCACAGTATTTGAAAAGCTGTCCGTTGCGGGCGGCATGATGGCCGTAGGTATCCCAGAATATCGGCTGCCAAGGGACATCCTTACGGCTGAGATACAGGTCATCCAGGATATGGGCGTGGAAATCAGAACAGGGGTCGCTTTTGGCGAGGATATCACGCTGGAAAGCCTCAAAAAAGAGGGGTACGCAGCCCTGTTTATGGCCGTTGGTCTCCATCGCGGTCGAAAAGTGAATATAGAGGGAGAAGACCTTCCCGGTACGCTTAACGGTATTGAGTTCTTGAGGGATGTGGCCCTTGGGAATCAAGTTCCTGTGGGGAAGAAGTTGATCGTTATTGGAGGGGGCAATGTGGCCATTGACGTGGCCCTCACTGCCAAGCGATTAGGTGCTCAGGATATATCCCTCGTCTGCCTTGAAAAACGTGAGGAAATGCCCGCTTGGGACTATGAGATCGATGAGGCCCTTGAAGAAGGGATCACCATCATCAACAGCCTTGGACCCAAATCCTTTCTAGAAAAAGAGGGAAAGCTAACGGGTATAGAATTCAAGCGCTGTACGGCCGTGTTCGACGAAAAAGGGGCCTTCAATCCCCAATATGACGAAACCGATCTCACTGTGATGGAGGCCGATACAACGATTATCGCTATTGGGCAGGCCGGTGACTTCTCTTTTGCGGAAAAGGAGGGGATTTCGATCACGGCCTGGGGTGGATTGGAGGCCGATCCTGTCACCCTCCAGACCTCCCTGGAATGGGTCTTTGCAGGCGGTGATGCGCTCTATGGCCCCAAATCTGTGGTAGAGGCGGTTGCTTGCGGCAAGGAGGTGGCGGAAAGTATAAGCCGCTACTTAAATGGCGTGGATCTCAGAGAAGGAAGAGAAACGGACTGGTCCTATGAGAAGCCCGATACCGTTGGAGAGCCCCACGTGCCCCGTACCCCTATGCGTAAGATCTCCGTTGATGAGCGAGAAGGCAACTTCAAGGAGGTGGCATCGGGCTTTGAGGAAACGGAGGCAAGAACTGAGGCGGAGCGCTGTCTGAAATGTGGAATCTGTTCTGAATGCTACCAGTGCGTCTCTGCGTGTTTGGCCGAGGCCGTAGATCATTCCATGAAGCCAAAGGAGCGAACCATTGAAGTGGGCGCCATTGTCCTTGCACCCGGTTTTACCCCCTTTGACCCCACCCCATATGACACCTACAGCTACTCGGAACATCCCAATGTGGTCACAAGCATGGAATTTGAGCGCATTCTTTCTGCTTCCGGTCCCTTTGAAGGGCATCTGGTGAGGCCCTCGGACCATAAGGAGCCTGAAAAAATCGCCTGGCTCCAGTGCGTGGGTTCCAGGGATATCAATCGTTGTGATCACAGCTATTGTTCAGCGGTCTGCTGCATGTACGCCATTAAAGAGGCGGTCATAGCCAAGGAACATAGCGAAATACCTCTGGATACGGCCATTTTCTACATGGATATGCGGACCTATGGGAAGGATTTTGAGAAGTATTATGTGCGGGCTGAAGAGGAGAGCGGGGTCCGGTTTATTCGTTCCAGGATTCATTCCATCGAACCATTGGAAAATGGTAGCCTGAAAATAATATACGCAACGGAGTCGGGTGAAATCGAGGAAGAGATCTTTGATATGGTCGTGCTCTCCGTAGGCCTGGCCCCGGCTCAAGGTGTGTTAGAACTGGCTGAAAGGCTCGGGATCGAACTGAACGAACACCATTGTGCGCAGACCAGCAGTTTCACACCGGTTAGCACCAGCGCCAAGGGGATATACGTTTGTGGCGCCTTTCAAGGTCCGAAAGATATCCCCCAATCCGTCATGGAAGCCTCAGCTTCAGCAGCCGCATCCACCCAGATACTGGCCGGCGCCAGAAATACTTTGACGCGAACCAAGGAATTACCGCCAGAGCTTGATGTGTCGGGAGAGGAACCCAGGATCGGCGTCTTTGTCTGCAACTGTGGCATCAATATTGGAGGGATTGCGGATGTGCCCGCTGTCCGGGAATATGCCAGATCCCTCCCACATGTGGCCCACGTGGAGGACAATCTTTTCACCTGCTCACAGGACACACAGGACAAGATGAAGGAGGTTATTAAAGAGAATAACCTCAACCGCATCGTGGTGGCGTCCTGCTCTCCACGCACCCATGAGCCCCTCTTTCAGGAGACCATCCGGGAAGCTGGCCTCAACAAATATCTTTTTGAGATGGCCAACATCCGAGATCAGGACACCTGGGTCCATATGGACGACCCAAAAAAGGCCACTGAAAAGGCAAAGGATTTGGTCCGCATGGCTGTGGCCAAGGCGGCCTTGGTGGAGCCCTTGCAGCAGATTATGCTGGAGGTGAAGCCGAGCGTCCTGGTTGTGGGCGGGGGCGTGGCTGGTATGGAGGCGGCATTGGGCGTGGCCGAACAGGGCTTTCAGGCCTACTTGGTGGAAAAAACGGCCGAGTTGGGCGGTGTCGCCCTCAGGCTTCGCAGCACCTGGCAAGGAGAAGAAGTGGGTGCCTATGTGCAGGAGCTGATTCAAAAGGTCCAGGATCATTCTCAGATCCAGGTCTCTTTGGAGACAGAAGTGAAGGACACAACGGGCATCATCGGAAACTTCACCACCACCCTTGCATCTGCGAATGGCAAGAGTTCTACCTCAGTGGTGGAGCATGGGGCAACGATTCTCGCTACAGGGGGCAAAGAATTCAAGTCTGAGGAGTACCTCTACGGGGAACATCCAGGAATCATGACCCACCTGGATTTGGATGAGGCACTCCTAAAGGGGGATGCCCGAGTCAAGGAGGCAAACACCGCTGTGTTCATTCAGTGCGTCGGTTCCCGTATCCCCGAGAGGCCCTATTGCAGCAAAATATGCTGTACCCATAGCCTTGAGAGTGCCTTGAGCCTGAAAGAGATGAACCCTGAGATGGACATCTTTATCCTCTACCGGGATCTGCGTTCTTATGGGTTCCGTGAGGACCTCTACAGAGAGGCAAGGAAGAAGGGAGTCATTTTCATCCGCTATAGCCTCGATAGTACACCCCAGATTACCGCCGAGAATGGTGGAAGCCTATCCATGGACGTCCTTGACCATGTTCTGGGGAAGACCATCCGGCTATCCCCGGATCTGGTGATTTTGGCGACGGCTGTTTTGCCCAACGAGAATAAGAAACTCTTTGAAAAGTTCAAGGTCCCCATAAATGACGAGGGCTTCTTGATAGAGGCCCATATGAAACTGAGGCCTGTGGACTTTGCCTCAGAGGGCATTTTCATGGCCGGTCTGGCCCATTATCCCAAACCCATGGACGAGAGCATTACCCAGGCAAAGGCTGCAGTGGCTAGGGCGATGACCATCCTCTCGAAAGAGGGGATATTTGTGGGTGGGGTGGTGGCCACTGTGAATCCGGATCAATGCGCCGCCTGCCTCACTTGCGTGAGGACCTGCCCCTATGACGCGCCGCGCATCGGTGTGGAGGGCTACGCCATCATAGATCCGGCTGAATGCAGGGGCTGCGGTGCCTGTGTGGCAGAATGCCCGGGCAAAGCCATATCGCTGCAGCATTTCACAGATGAGCAGATCATAGCCAAAGAGAGTGCGCTTTTTCGGGCATCCAAATAACAAAGCGAATGTCCGTCGCATGTTGTCCGTTGAACTTTGACTACTGACTGCGGACGACAAACAACGTTAGTTCACTTTAGGCGCTTTAGATCACTTGAGACCAAGGAGTACTTATGTCAGACTTTGAACCACAGATACTCGCTTACTGTTGCCAGTACTGAGCCTATTCAGCGGCGGACCTGGCAGGTTCCATGAGGCTCTCATACCCCAGTAGCGTAAAGGTGATCCAAGTGCCTTGTTCGGGACGCGTGGACATCCTTCATCTTTTGAAAGCCATTGAAGATGGCGCAGATGGTGTTTACGTGGCCGGCTGTCTGGAAGGAGAATGTCATTTCCTGAGCGGAAATCTAAAGGCCAAGAAAAGGGTTCAATATGTCAAAAAGAGCCTTGAAGAGCTTGGCATTGAACCGGAAAGGGTGGAGATGTTTAATCTCTCCGCAGGCGAAGGCCCTCGGTTTGCGGAGATTGCCCTAGAGATGGTAAACAGGATCAAACAATTGGGACCCAGCCCCGTGAGACTGAACAAGGCCGCCTGAAATTTGGGCCCCCTATTCTCTCGATACGCCAAGAGGTGAAACATGATAGTTGCTGATAGAAAACCGATCAAAGAGCTATTGGATATGATCAAGGATTGCAACAAAATCCTGATCTTGGGATGTAAAGGTTGTGTCACCGTCTGCAATGTGGGTGGGACCAAGGAAGTGGGCATTTTGGCCTCTATTCTGAAAATTGCCAGAAACAAGGAGGGCAAATCCCTGGAAGTGGTTGAGGAGACCCTCGAAAGACAGTGTGATCCAGAATACATCCAGCAGGTGAAGGATATGGTCAATGACTACGATGGGGTCATCTCCATGGCCTGCGGTGTGGGTCCACAGTTCTTATCTGAGGCATATCCGAACCAGCGCTTTTTCCCGGCCTTGAATACCACCTTTTTCGGCGGTGCCGTAGAACACGGGATCTGGGCAGAGAGGTGCGCGGGTTGCGGGACGTGTATCATTCACAACTATGACGGCATGTGCCCGATTGCGCGTTGCTCCAAGAGCCTGCTCAATGGCCCATGCGGTGGTTCGGCCCAGGGAAAGTGTGAGATATCCAAAGAGGTGGACTGCATATGGGATTTGATCGTGACAAAGAAGATGGATCAGGGTCGGTTGGAGGAGCTTACGGAACAAAAACCCGTGAAGGACTGGAGAACGGCCAGGCATGGAGGGCCCCGTAAGAGTGTGAGGGAGGAGCTGGTAGAATGAACGATCTCAAATCAGGGAGCAATCTGGAAAAGGTTCTGGCGGCTGGCCATTTTGCTTTTACCGGAGAGTGTGGTCCCCCCAAGGGCGCGAATGTGGAACACCTCAAGGAGAAGGCCGCCCATCTGAAAGGCGTGGTGGATGCCGTGAATCTGACTGACAATCAGACTGCCGTGGTTCGGATGTCCAGTTGGGCCGCGGCCACCATATTGATCCAAGAGGGGATAGAGCCCAATTTTCAGCTAGTCTGCCGGGACCGCAATCGGCTGGCCATTCAGAGCGATCTCCTTGGCGTCTATGCCATGGGGGTCCGCAACATGCTCTGCCTCTCCGGTGACCATCAGAGTTTTGGGAATCATCCTGAGGCGAAAAATGTCTATGACATCGATTCCATGCAACTTATCGCGCTAGTGAAAAAGATGCGAGATGAAGGGAAGTTCATCAATGACGAAGAGATTGACGTGCCTCCTAGGTTTCTCATTGGAGCTGCGTCTAATCCCTTTGCGGATCCCTTTGAATTCAGGGTTCATCGCCTCGCCATGAAGGTTGAGGCAGGGGCGGATTTCATCCAGACCCAGTGTATCTATAACATGGACAAATTCAGGGAGTTCATGAAGGCGGCGGTGGATATGGGTCTCCATGAGAAGTGTTATATTCTCGCCGGCGTTACCCCCATGAAGAGTATCGGTATGGCCCAGTACATGGCCAGGTCTGTTCCGGGGATGGAGGTGCCAGAATCCCTCATCAAAAGACTAAGAGGGGCAGGGAAAGGCAAGGTGGCTGAAGAGGGTATAAAATTCGCGCTTGAGCAGATTGAAGAATTCAAAGAGATGGAGGGCGTTGCAGGCATTCACCTGATGGCCATCGAATGGGAACACAAGGTGCCCGAGATTGCAGAGAGGGCCGGTGTGCTCCCCAGACCTAAAGTCGATTAATTCACGCCTCCCTGCCTCCGGCTTACTTCTTACTGTATGGGAGGCCAATATGGGCTTTTTTTCTTGAATCTTTGAGTAGTTATCCTTTAAGATACCCACCAGGTTCTTATCAATTTCATAAGGCTTCTCCCGAACTATCATCGTGATTATCACCACTGAAGATGGAAAATCATTTGACACGGAGACTGATCTGACGGCACCTGAGCGCCATATCCTCCAGAAGTTATTCCTGTGGGAGTCCATGGCTTCCACCCTCGATCAATTCAGAGAAAAGAAAGAGCAAGCCCTACTCAAAGGATGGAACAATTCGGGCCCTATTCAGGAAAGCCCTGCCCTGAAGCGTATTATCAGGGATCTGGAACGAAAGGTCTCTGTTCGCATAGAAGGTGAATAAGAAACATACCTTGAGAAGTCAAAGATGAAGAAAGCCCCGCTAAAATCTGAATCTCAAAGAATTAGCGAATCCATTCAGCTCATCCGCGGGAGACAGGCCGAGGTTCCCATGAACGTGGCTATCGTGGGCGGAGGAAAGGCCTGCCAGAACCTGCTTAAAATTTTGGACAAGGATCGCCTCTCAAGGCTCAGGATGAGGATTCTGGGTGTATCGGATAGGAATCCAGAGGCTCCCGGGTTTCTTTACGCAAATGAGTTGAAGTTGTTTACGACCACCAGCCTTCAAGAACTTTTCACCCTTGAAGATCTGAATCTCATCATAGAGCTTACCGGATCAAAAAGTGTCAGGGATGATATATTACGGACTAAGCCGTCAGGTGTCTCATTTATAGACCATAGGGCGGCAAGGCTTCTTTGGGATCTTATCCAGATGGAGATGGAAAAGGCCGAACTGGAAAAAGACCGAGAAGCATACCAAGAAAAGGGGAAAAAACATATTCAGCTCGTATTGGATTCCATGCCATACAGAGTCATGGTGGTCAATATGGATATGACTGTGGATACGGTGAACCGGACTTTCTTGAGGGAATTCAATCTGACACTGCAGAAGGTTATAGGGCGGCCCTGTTTTATGGTGAGGTATGGATTCGATAGACCATGCGATGAACTGGGCAGGGTCTGCTACATAAAAAATCACCTGGACGAGATTAAAGAGAAAAAACTCATCAGCAAATATATCGAACATGTGGATGAAAAGGGAGAGACACATTTTGATGTGGTCACGGTAGCTCCCATTTACGATGCACAGGGTGAGGTGGTACAGATACTGGAAGCCTCAAGGGACGTGACTGAGAGGATCAAACTGGAGCGGGAGCTGGAGAAATCCAACACCTTCTTCAAGAACGTGATCCAGAGCACGGTGGATGGCATCGTGGTCGTGGACACCAAGGGAAATGTGCTCATTTTTAATGAGGGGATGGAAAGGTTGACCGGATACTCTGCTGATGAGATTATGAACAGAGGTCACTTGAGCAGCTTTTATGACATAGATGTGGCCAAGGAGAATATGCGGAAGATGAGGAGTGACCAGCACGGTCCTGTCGGGAAACTCAACCCCACAAGCATGACCGTCACCACAAAGGATGGTCAAGAGATACCGGTCACTTTATCCGCCTCCCTTATCACCATTGATGGGAAGGAGACCGGCAGTGTGGGCGTCTTCACGGACATGCGGGAAGTCCTCCAAATGCGCAAGGATCTGGAAGAGGCCCATCTGCAACTGGTGGAATCGGAAAGAATTGCCTCCATCGGTAAAATGGCCGCCGGCGTGGCCCACGAAATAAATAACCCCCTTTCAGGTATTTTGATTTACGCCGAATTGCTCAGGGAAACCTTGAAAAAGGATCCCGAGCGTTCGAAGGATATACAGGAGATCATCGATCAAACCTTGAGGTGCAAAAATATCGTGTCCGAATTGCTGGAATTCAGCCGGCAATCGGTGGGGAAGATATCCTCTTTCAGCCTGGAAGAGTTGCTTACCAAGACCCTGAACCTGTTGATCAATCAGGCCTTCTTTCAGGACATATCCGTCAGCAAAGATGTGGCGCAAAATTTGCCCCCTATTGGGGGCGACATGGGCCAACTTCAGCAGGTTTTTACCAATCTCTTCATCAACGCGGCAGATGCCATGGACGGCAAAGGGGCCTTAGACATCAAGGCTCAATTTGATTCTGACCGAAATCAGTTTGTTATCAGGGTCTCTGATACGGGTCCTGGTATACCCGAGGCTCTGCGGGAGAAGATCTTTGAGATCTTTTTTACGACCAAGCCCGCAGGGAAAGGGACAGGGCTTGGCCTAACCATCACGAAAAATATTATTAAACTGCATGGGGGCGATGTTAAGATCGAATGCCCTCCGGATGGAGGAACCACCTTCATTATCGAGCTGCCCATGGGATTTGTTGAGCAGCCGGAGGAAGAACCCCTGTTCGTGGGATTGGATGAATGACAGAGAAAAAAACCAAGATTCTCGTTGTGGATGACGAAAAGGTAGTCAGGGATGGATGCCATCGTGTTTTGAGTGGCAGAGGATACGAGGTATTGACCGCAGAAAACGGACAGGTGGCCATGGATCTCCTCGGTAAGGGTGCTGTGGATATTATCCTCCTAGACTTGAAAATGCCTGTCATGAGCGGAGAGGAAGTCCTTGAGAAGACCCGTGCCCAATACCCGGAGATTCCCGTGATCATTATCACGGGCCATGGGACCGTTGACACGGCGGTGGAGTGCATGAAACAGGGGGCCTATGATTTTATCACCAAACCCTTCCAGATCGATCAGTTTCTCTTGACTATCAACCGGGCCGCTGAAAAGAGAAGGCTGGAGGAGAAGGCCCGCTTGTACGAAGAAGAAAAGCTGCGGAATCTGTACGACCTCAATCTGGAAAAGAGCAGGCTAAGGACCATTATTAATTGTATGGCCAACGGGGTTATGGTGACCAACCGCAATCTGGAGGTGGTCCTCCACAACCCCGCCCTCATGACACTGCTTGAGATATCTGAGGAGGTGGAGAATCCCATATCTGTTAACCAAATTATCAATGATGATTCCCTTATAGCCACCCTGAAGCAGATTCAAGCGGGTGAATCCTCAAAAAACGAGTTCATATCCCAAGAGATAGAGTCGGGGAAGAAGGTCCTCAGGGCCATTTCCGCGGCAGCCCTGGGACCCAATGACGGCGTAGTGGGAACGGTTACGGTGCTCCAGGACGTTAGCGCGTTCAAACAGCTTGATGAAATGAAATCAGACTTTGTGAATATGGTGGCCCACGAACTCCGAAGTCCCCTTGTCTCCATAAGGCAACAGGATAACGTGCTCTTGGAGGGACTGGCTGGCCCTCTTCAGGGAAAACAAGAGGAATTTCTGAAAAAAGGGGTAAAGAAGATAGATCAACTCCTTGAGCTTATCAATGATCTCCTTGATATAGCCAAGATCGAGGCGGGCAAACACATTCAACGCCAAGTACCGACGGATATCGAACAGGTGATCAAGGATACCCTTTCCTTGATGGAGCCGAGGGCCAAAGAACAGGGTGTGGCCCTTACCTGCTCGTGTCAGAATATGCGTCCAGTGCATGCTGATCCCAAGCGTATTGAGGAGATCTTCAACAACCTTGTCACAAATGCCATCAACTATTCGCCCGATGGTGGCCAGGTGACTGTAACGGCCGAGGGTCTTGGGGGATATATGGAGATCAGGGTAAGTGACACAGGCGTGGGCATCGATCCGGAGGAACTCCCCAAGATCTTTGACAAATTTTACCGGATAAAGCACGCCAAGACTCGGCAGGTTATGGGCACAGGGTTGGGCCTTGCCATTGTGAAAGGCGTTGTGGAGAGTCATCATGGCACCATTGATGTGGAAAGCGTCCCGAATAAGGGAACCACATTCAGGATTCTGCTGCCCGTTATCCCCTCTTCCTGACCTCCCCACCAAGGGAGCGACAAATAAAGCATATTCCATAGCATAAACGCATGGACCATTCTCAGTGCTGATGCGTCTCCTTTTACAAGGCCCTCCCCTACCCTGGGAAGGTTCTTTTAGGAGGCGATCATGACTTTAGGTTTTTTGGGGACTTAAAAGATTGCAAAATTCAAGTGATTAGAGTAAAAGGCTTGGATTGTTTGCTTTTCTTTCGCCATCATTCTGGAGGTTGACATCATGCCGTTAGAGGAAAAGATCAAGTCGGGAAGGTTTGTCATTTTGGGAGAGTTTGAACCACCAAAGGGAGCCGATTTCTCTTCACTGCTCAAGAATGCCAATCTGGCAAGGGGGCGCGTAGATGCCATCGTTGTCCCTGAAATGGCCAGAGCCGTACTGAAGGCGAGTTCCTTAGGGGGGTGTGCTTTCTTCCAAATGGAGGGTATTGAGACTGTGCTCCAGGTCTGTTGTCGGGACAGAAATTGCCTTGCCCTCCAGGCCGATCTTCTGGCTGCATGGGCCCTGGGGATACGGAACGTGATGGCCGTAGAGGGGGAGGATATTAGATTCGGCGATCATCCTCACGCAAGGACGGTCAATGACCTGGACCTCATGGAACTTCTTGAGACCACCCAGAAGCTTCAAGGCGGAAAAGACATGGCGGGCATTGAATTGCGGGGAGCGCCACGTTTCTGTGTCGGTTCCACTATAGACACGGGGGCCACCGGAGGGCTTTTAGAGATCGAACTTGAAAATCTCAAGAAAAAGATTGATTGCGGTGTGCGATATCTTATCACTAATCCCATCTTTGACCTCCGCCGTTTCCAACAGTTCATCAAGAGAATTGACACCAGCCAAGTTGCTGTAATTCCGACGGTCTTGCTCTTGAAATCTGCTGGAATGGCGCGCTACATTGATCGAAACATTAAAGGAATCTCCATTCCGGCCGAAATAATCAGGAATATCCAAAAGGCCTCTGATAAGCAGAGAGAGTGCATCAGGATTTCGGCCGACATCATAACCCGTGTCAAAGAGATGGGAATGGCTGGCATTTTGATCTCCACCGTGGGCTGGGAAGATAGGCTCCCACAGATTCTGGATGAAGCCAAATTATAACCGCAGTGTTATGATCGTTGTTATTAGTCCGTTGCCGCACGATGCCCCAGGTTTCTGATGTCAGATATTGGATTCTGGATACTGGATACTGGATATGTTTGAAATGGGATCTCGTCAATGCCCTCTTCTAGCATCTAGTATCGAGTATCCAGCATCGCGAGTTCTCGCGAGTGTGAGGCAAAGCTCTAGTAGAAAGGAGCTATGTGATGGTTGAGAATCCAACGAATAATTTATCAGGCTCCGTCATGGTCGTGGGCGGAGGCATCGCCGGGATGCAGGCCGCACTGGATCTGGCAGATTCCGGATACCTGGTGAAATTGGTGGAAAAGTCCTCCGCCATTGGCGGCGTGATGAGTGAATTGGACAAGACCTTCCCCACCAACGACTGCGCCATGTGAATTATCTCTCCCAAACTGGTCGAGGTCGGCCGGCATCTGAATATCGATCTTATCACCTGTGCTGAGGTGCAGAAGATTGAGGGATCCAAAGGAAATTTCACTGTCAGCATCCAGAAAACCCCCCGCTACATTGATGCTGCAAAG
>JASFEQ010000086.1:0-13144 GCA_050124735.1 Desulfobacteraceae bacterium
TGCCCCTACAGGTTTTGGCGTCGATCATCTGGTTGCAAGGGTCATAAAAGGCCTCGGTGATGATCATGGTCCCTTGTTCCTTGTAATGGGCCTCTCTCAATATTTCATCCAACCTGAGTTGCAGCAGAGGGTTATCAGGCTCCTCTTTCATGAAGACGATATTCTCCCTCATGTCAAACTCCGATGGATCGCAGATCCTCTCAAAATTCAGGTCAGGGATCTCAAAATCAGGATCTTTCTTTTGTCTCCTTTTGAGATTGAAGTGTACCCGAGGCATAAAGTGCTCCGCGGCCAGCTGAAATACCTTTTCTCTCGCCTTCTGCGCCGCCAGGATGGCGGCATTACCCGAGGTAAAAATTCCCCGGCTGGCATGTGTCCCCACATCCCAGGGGCAGGTGGCCGTGTCCCCGGAAAATATGGTGACCTTATCTGGCGTCACTCCCAACGCTTCAGCAGAAGCGATTGTAAGCGCTGCATTGAATCCCTGCCCCATTTCCACGCCACCGGTGATGACCGATACATTCCCGAAATCATCTAGTTTCATGATTATGCCTGTTCCATCCGAACGGTAGACGCGGCCCGAACCCCCAACATGAAAAAGGCAAGCCATTCCCACACCTCGTGCCTGCCCACCTTCGAGAGCGCTCAGGTGAAGCGGGCGGGCCTCTTTCCTGCCCTTTCCCCACTTCTCTTTCCAGTCGAGCTTTTCTGCGACCCCCTCCAAACATTCCTTCAACCCACACGTCGTGATCTCAAGCCCCATGGAGGTCAAATCATTTGGGATGTTGCTGTTCAACATCCTGAACTCAAAAGGATCCATACCGGCTGCCTCGGCAAGCTGGTCGATATTGCTCTCTATGGGCCAAGTCGCCTGCGGATTCCCATATCCCCTCATGGCCTGGCAGTAGGTGTTGTTGGTATATACGATCTTGGTCTCGTAAAACACATTGGGGACCCTGTAAAGCGAGGATACGGGAAGCATCATCACACTTGGCGTCGTGGCACCCCAGGAGGTGTAAGCCCCGTTGTCAAGGATCATTCTCACTTCTCGAAAGGTAAGTTTACCTTCCTTGTCACATCCCTGAGCAATGTAAGTCCTCGTGGGTTGTCGGGGCGACAGTGCAGTGAATTCCTCTTCACGGCTTAGAACTATCTTAACCGGCCTGCCGGTCTCGAAGGCCAAAAGGATGGCAATATACTCATACCCGTGAGTATCAAGTCCCGTCCCAAAAGAACCTCCTAGCGTCGGGACAATGACCCTTGTGTTTTTCCCTCTCAGTCCCATGGCCGCAAGGGCCCGATTGAAATCATTCTGTGCCAAAAAGGGGATCTGTGTCTTTGTGTGGATGAGCAGATTGTTCTGTAGATCAAACTCTGCAATGCACCCCGAAGTGCCCAGGCATGACTGCTGTATGAGTGGGGTTTGAAAGGAACCTTCCGCAATGACTGCCGCCTCCTGTTTCGCCTTTTCCACATCGCCCGCCACAAATTTCCAGGGCACCGGAACCAGGTTGTCCTGTTTGGGCCGTCCTCTCGGGTCCTGATCATGTATAAGGGGGGCGCCGTCCCGCAGGGCCTCTTCCGGGTCAAACACTGCGGGCAATTTTTCATACTCCACCTTAATCAGTTCTATGGCTTCTTCAGCAATCTCCGGATCTGTAGCAGCCACTGCGGCCACCTCATCGCGGAACTGCCTCACCTTGTCCCTCTTTAAGGTAAAGTTATCTCTGATGAATCCGATCCTGATTTCAGGGGTGTTGTAGCCCGTAATGACGGCTCGAACACCGGGAAGCTTCTCTGCCTTGGACGTATCAATGTGTTTGATTCTGGCGTGTGCGAAATCGCTGTACTTTATCTTTCCGTAAAGCATGCCAGGCCTTACCAGGTCGTGGATGTATACTGCCTTTCCCGCCACTTTGTCCGGCGCATCCGGCCTTGGCGTTTCACTGCCAATGAAACTGTATTCAGTCATTTCCATCCCAGTTCTTCATGGGTATCAAGATTTCGACCCTAGTCTCACAATGATTCGGCGTTATAGAATGTCAAATGACAAAACACAAATGCCAAATGACCAAGCCTAAATCCATCACGTTATCACGGCTCTCAGGACTGTTTGGCATTTGGATTTTGTGCTTGTTTTGTCATTTGAACGTTGGAATTTGTCATTTCTTGATCAAGCGTCAGATCAGGGGCCCCCGAGGGGCCTAACCACGCGTTTGTAATTCCCCAGCCGCCTTCTTTATAGATTCCACTATCTGCACATATCCTGTACAGCGACACAGGTTCCCAGAAATACCCCTCTTTATCTGCGCATCGCTGGGATCAGGGATCTCATCCAAAAGCGCTTTTGCTGAAATGATCATGCCTGGTGTACAAAAACCACACTGCACGCCCCCATTTTTTACAAAGGCCTCTTGAATGGGATGGAGCTTGTGACCTTCCCCCAGCAATCCCTCGATAGTCGTTACTGTTTTGCCTTCCACTTCAAAGGCAGGATATAGGCATGAATCTACGCTCATTCCATCCACCAGCACCGTACATGATCCGCATTCACCCTCACCGCAACCTTCCTTCGT
This sequence comes from Desulfobacteraceae bacterium, assembly GCA_050124735.1. Taxonomy (GTDB): domain Bacteria; phylum Desulfobacterota; class DSM-4660; order Desulfatiglandales; family HGW-15; genus JASFEQ01. Next base: position 2,577 of record JASFEQ010000086.1, read on the forward strand.
CCCTGTCAGTTGGAATTCATCTCTGATGACCTGCAACAGCATCTTATGGGATTCCACTTCAGCAGAGACCTCATAGCCATTTAGGTTGAAGCTGACTACCTTCTTCATTCATCGCTCCGCTGTTTTCATTATTCAATAGTTATTGGTTTACTGGTGTTTATTAGGTACTCGCGAGAAAAGCGTGAATTGCGAGAAATGATATTTTTGCCGCCTTTCACGCCTTGCCTCTTTTCCCGCTTTATTCTGTATTTTTGTTCTCAGTTCCCCGTCCCTTTTGCTCCTTGTTACCTATCGCACACTTTCCATTGCTTGCACGATCGCCCGCTTTATCAACACCCCGGACATGATCCTTCTGTATTCTTCCGTGGAGCGCACATCGGTGATGGGACTTACCTCCTGCTCCACCATTTGACTGACGCGATCCAATAATTCAGGTCCAATCTCTTCACCTGCTATGAGCTTCTCCACACTTCTCAACCTCAATGGCACCGGAGCGACGGCGCCCACAGCCAATCGGCATTCCTGACATTTTTTCTTGTCCATAACCAGCAAGACCGCAGCATTGACCACGGCGATATCCTGTGCCACTCTACCCACTTTCAAGAAGGCCATGCGGGTGTGGTTCGCCTTTTTCGGGATTTGGATCTGGGTGAGCACCTCCTCGGCCTCCATGCAATTTTCACCGGGCCCGGTGAAAAACTTATCAATGGGGACCTCCCGTTCGCCACCCGGACCCTGCAATTTCAAATGGGCCTGCATAACTAATAGGGGAGGAGCACAATCTGCGGAAGGGGCAGAATTACACAGATTACCGCCCATCGTGGCCACATTCCTGACCTGGGGATTTGCAATGACTGAGACGGCTCGCGCAAGGGCCGGGTAGTCCCGGGCAATAACCGGGTCCCCTTCCAAATCCCTAAAAGGGATCATGCTTCCTATGGACAATGCTCCATTGTGGTTTACGGTCTTCAAGCCGTCTATTCCCCTCAGAGAGATCAACGTGTCGGGATGAATGGCCTTCTGCTTTATCCTCACAAGGATGTCCGTGCCCCCTGCAATGTATTTCGCACGGCCTTTCAATTTCTCAATGAGGGAAAAGGCTTCTTTGAGTGTTTGAGGTTGGTAGTAATCAAATTTCTTCATGTGCTTACTCACTCAATGGAGAGTAACGAGTGAAAAGTAAAATAAGTGAAAGGAGGCAACTCGTCACCAATTCCTCTTTCCCAAATCCGAAGCTTGTTCCTGACTTTGTTCAGAAATCCAAAATCTAAAATCTATTACTCTCTATTATCAAAAACCCGCTTGGTCTTCCTTTCAGATCTGGGCAGAGAACCGTAGTCCACCAACTCCACGCTTGGGCTCACCATGATCTGCTTCTTGATCTCATCCCCTATTATCTTGCTCAATCCCTTGTCTTGGGCGCTCTCCACACCTTGATCCCTTTCTACCTTGACCGTCATGTAATCTCGTCCATCTTTACCTCTATCAAGAACAACCTGATACTCACTTCCAATCCCGTCGATGCCAGACAAGACGTGATCAACCTGGCCTGGATAGATATTTACCGCCCGGAATATGATCATATCGTCAGAGCGGCCAAGAATCTTGTCGTGTCTCGGCATGATAGAACCGCAGGGGCAATCTCCGGGAACCAGTCTGGTGAGGTCCCTTGTTCGATAACGTATCAGGGGGGCAGCCTCTTTTCTCAGCGTGGTTACCACCATTTCCCCGGTCTCGCCCTCTGGCACAGGCTTGAGCGTGTCGGGGTCAAGGATTTCCAGGATGTAATAATCGGCCCAGTAGTGGATGCCGGTGTGGAAAACACAATCCAACCCTGTTCCCGGCCCATAAAGTTCAGTCATTCCAGGTATATCAAACATGTCCTCCAAATCGAGAAGCCCCTGTATTCGTTTTCTCATGGCATCACTGGTCCGTTCCGACCCGACCGTCAGCTTTTTCAGATTGATTTTTTTGCGAATCCCCCGTCTATTAATCTCTTCAGCCATGAGAAGTGCCATGGACGAAGTGCTCACAAGGAACGTGGTCTGGAAATCAACCAGAAACTGACATTGCAAATCCAGATTTCCCGGGCCCACTGGAATAACCACCGCCCCGAATGTCTCTGCGCCCATCTGGAAACCCACCCCTGCCGTCCAGAGGCCATATCCCGCAGTAATCTGCACCCTATCCTCGGTAGTGAGCTGTGCCATTTCATAACAGCGGGCAAAGAAGTGCATCCAGTCGTCGATATCTTTCTGTGTGTAACACAGGACCTTTTTCTTTCCCGTGGTGCCGGATGAGGCGTGGATGCGTACCACCTTCTCAAACGGAACAGAGAGAAGGGGAAAAGGGTACCCGTCCCTTAGATCATCAGCGGTGGTTAAGGGGAGCTTTCCCAGGTCATCGAGGGAACGTATATCCTCTGGTTTTACTCCCTGTTCATCTAATATTTTGCGGTAAAAAGGGGATCCTTTATAGACGTGGTTGACTGTCCACTTCAACCCTTCCACTTGAAGATCTAACAATTCCTCTTTTGTTTTTACTGTGGGCATAAAGGTCTTTGTCATGATCCTCTCCATTCCTTCTTTAACGGGTTAAAGGATTAGAAAGTGAAAATATTAGCCTGTTTGAAACAACTATGGAGCAGTGGAGTATTGGAGTACCGGAGTACTGAAAAAAATAATAAAAGATTCTTTCCTCTTCCAAATCCATCGCTCCAAGACTCCATTACCCAATCACTCCAATTACATTTTTAGCGTGCCATGTTTGGGATAACCAAAACGATCTCAGGGAAAATAATCAGAATGGCTATACAGACAATGCAAGCCAGCAGAAAAAAACTGACACTCTTGAAGATAGTAACGAGCTCAATTTCTGGGGCCAGTGCCTTAACCACATATATATTGACGCCTACTGGTGGTGTAATCGCTCCCATTGTTGTCACCATCGTTAAAATGATACCGTACCATATGGGATCGAACCCAAGAGCTATTCCCAGTGGAAAGAAAATCGGGATGGTAAGCACCAGGAAGCCCAACGCGTCCACAAAACAGCCTCCGATCAAATAAATCACCAACACGAAGGCCAAAATGATGTAAGGCGAAACCGGAAGCGAAGCAGCGAAATCCGCCACAATAAAGGGAAGCCTGGTTACCGCTAGGAACCGACCAAAAATGATAGCCCCGGTGACAAGAAAAAAAACCATACTGGAAATCTTCAGCGTGTCCACTACAGAATCGATAAGCCGCTTCCATGTGATCCTGCGAGTGGAGATGGTAACCACAAGGGCGAAGAAGACGCCAACCGCTCCGGCTTCGGTAGGCGTGAATATCCCGGCGTACAAGCCTCCAATGATCAGGACAAAAATAACAATGGCTTCAATGACGCCCGTAAGGGATTTTACTTTCTCCTTGAGGCTGGTCCTTGGTCCGGCTGGACCGAACTTGGGATTGATTCGGCAAAGGACATAAATGGTTAGCACGAATAGAATCCCTAATAGGACGGCAGGCAGAATACCGCCAAGGAAGAGTTTGATAATGGATTGTTCTGTTTGCAGACCAATAATAATGAGGACCACACTGGGGGGCATAACCGTGCCTAAAGTACCGCCGGTGACAACTGTGCCGCTACTCAATCTCTTGTCATAGTTGTACTTTTCCATTTGTGGTAAAGCCACGGTGCCCATAGTAGCGGCCGTCGCTGTATTAGATCCACAGATAGCCGCAAAAAGCTCATCGGCGCCAATGGTTGCAATGGCGAGCCCACCCCGCCAATGGCCGAACCATTTATAGGCCGTTTTGTATAGCCTTTCTGCGATACCAGAGTTGAATGCAATGTAGCCCAGGAAAATGAAAAGGGGTACCACGGTTAAACCATATTTGGAAAAGGTGCCCCAAATATCAGTCCCTACCATGGTGACCGCTGCTTTGAAGGTAACCACGTACCAGAAGCCACAAAAACCCACAATACCCATGGCAAAACCTACGGGCATGCCTAGAAAGAACAACACCAAGAGGAGAATGAGGATTCCGAGAATGCCTGCCAGCGTTAAGCTCACTTTTCATCCCTCTTTTGAAGAAATGATTTCAAGAAATCGGTCAAAAAGACCAGGGAGAGCAAGGCACACCCCAGTGCCACGCCATAGGTGAAAGGATAGTAGATGATCCGCAGGGTCTCTGTGATTTCCCCTGTCTTCCATAGGGTAGTCGCATACTTGGCGATCCGCCAGGTTATAAGGGCAAAGAAAACCATGCAGATAAAGCTGTTGATCCCATTTAAGACGCCGCGGGTCCTTTTTGAGAACCTCAGCACTATCACATCCACCGCAATATGACCCCGACTGATTTGGGTATACCCCAAGGCAAAGGCCGTGATAACGGCCCCAAAATATCCCATCAGCTCAAACGTACCGCTGATTGGATTCCAAACAAGACGGAGGAAGATATTCGCACAGGTCAGAAAGATCATTATTCCCAGGATACAGCCGGCGATCCAAATAAAAGCCTGGTTTAACCGCTGGCTAATTTTATCCAGAGTTTCCATATCACACACTTTCTCTGTGTCATCTTTTGGTTCATTTTCTAGCCCCACTCTGCCCGCCTCCGCTGAGCGGATGGGACCTGCCTGCCAACGCCTTGCGCTGACTGGCAGGTCGAACCCTCATCCCCCGACCTATGCAGGAGAAAGGTCTACTCCACAAGGCAAAAGGCGCGGGAGCCTGGGGACAGAAGTGACTACTGGGAGTTCTTCTTTTTGAAAGCCTTTATATCTTTTACAATCTGTTCCGCTGGCAGGCCTTTTGCATTTGCATCTGCGATCCACTTATCCACAATGGGTTCAAGCAATTTATCCCATCGAGCCTTTTCTGCTGCTGAAAGATTTATAACTTCAACATTGTAAGTCTTTATTGCCCACGCCATGGCCTCTTTCCAGTGATTGTCATTGTAAACCCCTACCCATTCCGCATGTTCCCTGGCCATGTCATCCATGACCTTCTGTACATCTTTGGGCAAAGAATTCCACTTTTTCATGTTCATGACCGCGGCGAAGGGATAAATGACGGTATCGGTCCTGGTCGCATATCGACAGAATTCAGCGAACTTGAAGTCCTTCATGACCTCAAGAGAAGAAAACAGCCCCTCGACAACACCCTTTTGCAAGGCCTCCACAGTTGCAGGCATGGGCATGCCAACCGGGTTTGCTCCCCATCTCTTCAGAATCTGGGCAGCACCCCCTGAGGCGCGAAGATTATAGTTTTTGATATCCCCCAGCGTTCTTATCGCTTTTTTTGACATGATATTTGAGGGGGGACAGGTAAACATGGAGATGACCTTTACTTGGGCAAATTCTTTCGGTTTATATTTCTCGTAAAGATCCCAAAGGGTGAGGCTGGCTACCCGTGTATCGGGAAACCCAAGGGGGAGACTGGTTGCGTTGGTGACCATAAAACGCCCTGGTTGGTAGGCCATGCACAAGCAGCCCATATCAGCTGTTCCAGCAATGACACCATCCATCATGTTCTTGGCGCCAAGCAAGGTTCCGCCCGGAAACGTTTGTACAATAACCTTTCCACCTGTCCGCTTTTCCACCTCTTTACCCCACCTATCCGCTTGGACACATGGAAAAGTCTTGGCAGGTGGGAAACCGGCATAGCTCAATTTAATGGGCCCTGCTTTGGCAGTGGCCGGCATCAGGATGATTGTACACAATGACGCCAAAATGACTCCAGCCAATACGAATCCTAATATTCTTTTCATGTCATGTACCTCCTTGTTGGTGAATAACTTGTTAATCCTTCCTCTGCGATAGCCCTGTTGCTTCACCTCCTTTCTCCATTGAACGTAGCTTTCATTATTGAGATTCCTCTTCATCCAAACCCATCAATCCAATACTCCCTCCGGGGCGTAGGCCCTACCCTCCGGCCTGTAAGCCCTACGGGCTGGAAGCGGGGCCGGAGGCCCATCGCGGAGCAAAGAAGAGCTAAACATATTTCTTCCAAAAGTCCGGGTCCTCTTTGATTTTCTGCTCCCAGTAGGCACCGAACTTCTTCACAAAAAAGGGTTCGAGCCTGGCAAACCATTTGCCGAGCTTCTTCATTCCCTTTTCATGCGCCTCCAGGATATCTTCGAGAAAAGTCTCTATCTCCGATATCTTATCTTTTGGAATGTAAGCGAGGGCCCCTTTCTTTATGGATTTGACGAAGTTTTCCGGATCAAGGGCGTGAGCCGTCAGCATCAGGGTGGGGATATCTTTTTTAGTGGTAATCTCCAACAAATCGTAGCCATAGACACCCATGATGTCGAGAATGGCCGCATCATAATTATTCTTCTCCAGAAGTTCTTTGGCCGTCTCAAAATCCGCGGCCTTATCTATGACACACATGTCTAATAATTCTTCCAGACTTTCTAAAATATCTGGCTCATCATCGACTATTAGAATCCTTTTTCCCCCTAGCTTATTTTTATCTACCATCTTACTTTCTCCAACCTAATCTGATTCATCATTTTTTTCGATGCAACATCCAAATTACGCCTTCCAAATTCCAAAATCAAAAATCAAAAGATACTGGGTTCTCTGAATTCTCCAAAGACATCCCTGAAGACGTTTGCCATCTCCCCAACGGTTGCATAGCATTTACAGCAATCCAACAGATAAGGCATGACGTTTTCCTGCTCCCTGGCTGCCTTCTCCAGCGCCTTGAGTGATTCTTTGACGGCCTTGTTATCTCTCGTCTTTTTCAAGTCTCGGAGCCTTTCAATTTGCAATTGGGCCCATTCTTCGTTGTACTCGTGCAGTTCCACCTCCATGTCAGCCCCTTCTGTATACTTATTGACTCCAACCTTTGTCACTTTTCCTTCCTGGAGCTTTTTCTCAAACTCGTAGGCCTGTCTGGCCACCTCCCGCTGTACATAACCTGATGCAACCGCCTCCACCATTCCGCCCATCTTCTCTATCTTCTCCATCTCCTCCAGGATCTTAGCCTCCATCTCTTTTGTTAAAGTCTCTATAAAGTAGGAACCCCCCAGGGGATCGATTGTATCTCTGAGTCCCATCTCATCCATCAATATCTGAAACGTTCTCAGAGATAGGAGCGCTGCCCTTTCAGTGGGAATGGTGTAGGCTTCATCAAAAGAGCAAAGGGCTGTGGTCTGTGCGCCGGAAAGGGCGGCTGCAAGGGCATAATAGGCACCCCGCACAATGTTGTTCTCCGGCTGTTGTTTGGTCAGGCCCGAGCCTCCCCCTCCGAATATACCACGCAGGAAGAGCGCCTTTTTGTTTTGGACACCGTATCTTTCCCTGAGTAGTTCGGCCCATAATTTCCTGGCAGCACGAAATTTGGCCACTGTTTCCCATAGGTTACCGTAAACATTCAGGTTGAAGGAGAATCTCCCCACAAAATCTTCTGCCTTGTAACCTCTGGCCACCACGTTGTCGATGTAGGCAAAGGCAATCATGAATGCATAGGATATCTCCTGTGCCGGGGTGCACCCGGATTCTCTAATATGATAGCCGGCCACGGAAACCGGATTACACCTGGGCAGCTCCTTCATGGCATACTCTATGGTGTCGCCGATGAGGCGTACTGCCGGTTCCACGGGATAGATCCAAGCACCCCTCCCCACGATCTCTTTAAGGATATCGTTCTGCGGGGTGGCAGATATCTCCGTCTTTTTGTACCCGTATTTCTCGGCCACGGATTCATACATGGCCAGCATGACGGAGGCCACCGCATTGATCGTGAGGCCTGTGCCGATCCTATTGAGTTGGATATCTTTGAAGGCAATCTCGAAATCCTTTAGTGAGTCGACGGCCATGCCTACGCGTCCCACCTCCCCTTCGGCCATGGGATCATCTGAGTCATAGCCCATCTGCGTGGGCAGGTCAAAGGCCACATTAAGACCCGTCTGGCCGTGAGAGATCATCAATTTGAATCGCTCATTGGTCTCTTCAGGTGTGCCAAACCCTGTGTACTGTCGGGTCGTCCAATTTCGGCTACGATAACCCAAGGGGTGAAGGCTTCGGGTGAAAGGAAATTCACCAGGATCACCAAGATCTTTATGGTACTCAAAGCCGAGTCTATCCAGGTCCTCAGGTGTGTAGGCAGGCTTGACCTTGATCCCTGATTGGAGAATGACCTCCTCAATGGCATCCTTTTCATCTTTGATATAAGTGGCAACTCCCATGCGAACCTCTCGTTATTCGTTATTTGTTATTGGTTATTCGCTGTTCCACAGGCATGCGCGAGAAAAGCGGGATTTGTTTATTTTTTAACCGACTCCTTAATAAAATTGACAATCTCATCAAAAGGGCTCCCTCCTGGAAAAACGCCATCTACACCCAGTTCCTTGAGAAGGGGAATGTCCTTGTTGGGAATCACACCGCCTACAACAAGCACCATATTCCCCAAATCCTCATCTTTAATCATATCCATCAGTTTTCTGCAGATGGGAATATGGGCCCCGGACATGATGGAAACACCGATGACATCAACAGCCTCTTGAACGGCCTGCTTCACAATGCTCGGTACTGTTTGATGCAGACCCGTATAGATCACTTCCATTCCCGCATCCTTCAGGGCGAGTGCCACCACCTTCCCGCCGCGATCATGTCCGTCTAGCCCCGGTTTTCCCACAAGAACCCTTATTTTTCTCTCCGCCATGGTATCTGTTATATCTCCTACCTAGAATTTCTTAAATCGGTTCTCTAGTTCTTTTAGTACGATCTTTTGGCCTCTCAGAATATGCTGTTTAACAAGCGTCTCTACCCTGTCCGCATCCCGCTTCTTCATGGCGCTCAGCATCTGCCGATGGTCATCATTGCTCGTCTTCGCCATCGTCTCTATTTTCAGGATGATTCTTCTGAAACGGTAGATCTGGTCCTTAAGATCATTGATCATCTTGATCAGCCTGGGACTTCGGCTCATAGCGTAGAGCAGAGCATGAAATTGCGTATTTATCTGAAGCAGTGCCTCCATTTCCCCACGATTCAAATGGTACTGGAACTCCTCTATTTTCTCTTCCAAAGGCTCCAACTCTTGTCTCTGATGTTTGATGGCCGCCAAGCGGGCCGCATAACTCTCCAACACACTCCTTATGCCGAATGTCTCCTCAATCTCTTCATGGGTTAGATTCGAGACAGAGAAACCACCCCGTGGAAGCTTCTGTATCAATCCTTCGCGTTCCAGCTTGTGGATCGCCTCCCTGACCGGAGTCCTACTGATACCTAGGGCCTCTGCTATCCGGCTTTCTACGAGTCGGTTCCCTGGGGAAAAATCCCCTCTAACAATGGCCTGTTTCAAGTTTTCAAATACATAGTGCCCTAGCGGTTTTCGCTCAGGTATCGTCGATAGAGGACGAAGATCTAAGTTTTGTGAGTCCGTTTCACCACGCATTCACATCTTCCTACCAATTCTATAGTCCCACCCACCGAGCAATATTGGGCAGGAGGATCTCGTGTGTCCCACCACCGTAAAGAAAGAAACGGTTATCTCTGTAATAGCGTTGAGCCGTGTATTCCATGGAATAACCGTATGCGCCAAATATCCTGGTGGCATAATCGCCTGCCTTGCAGGCTGCCTCTGTAGCGAAGTATTTGGCCATGGAAGCCTCTTTCAGGCATTCCATTTTATTATCAATCATATGGGTTGCCTTGTAGGTCAAGAGCCTGGCGGCTTCCAGGTCCACAGCCATTTCGGCAACTTTGGCCTGAATGAGCTGGTATTTGCTAATGGGCCTTCCAAATTGGACCCGCTCGTGGGCGTATTGGATAGAATCATGCAGAGCTGCGCGAACCAGGCCCATAGCTAGGGCCGCCGTCATGGTCCTGATCTCAGCCAGGATGGAAAGAAGGTTATTTAAACCCTGCCCTTCCGCGCCCAGCATGTGCTCATGTGGGATATGGACATTTTTGAAGGCCAGTTCAGAGATCTGAGTCGTCCTTGTCCCCAACATGTCAAAGGGTTTGCTTACGGAGAGCCCCGGTGTCTCTTTTGGAAAAAAGAAGAAATTGAGACCCCTCAATTTTTTCACAGGATCGGTCTGGCACAGGACCGTGAAAAAATCTGCCACAGGGCCATTGGTCACCCAGGTCTTCATCCCGTCAACAACAAACCCATCTTTCGTCTTTTGGGCCAACGTGCTCACATTCCCAAGATCGGAGCCTGCTTCCGGTTCTGTAAGGCAAAAACAGGCCACTTTCTCAGCCCTCATAGCCGGCATGAAATACGTCTCCCTCATCTCATCGGTGCCAAAATGGAATAGAAAATTGGTTCCCATGAGACACTGCATGGCCGTAATCGCCGCCACACTTATAAGCCCTCGAGCGAGTTCCTCGCAGATAATGCAATAAAGGGTCGTGTTTCCACCGGCACCGCCTTTGCTTTTCGGATACCTGATCCCAAAGACACCCATCTGTCCCATTTTATGAAACATCTCCCAGGGGAATTCGCCCTTCTCATCAATTTCCTGGGCCTGTGGGATCAGTTCGGTGTCCACAAAGCGGGCCACGGTTTTTCTGATGAGTTCCTCAGCATTTGACCTCAGCATCTACACCTCCTCTAAGCACTCTAC
>JASFEQ010000087.1:0-12924 GCA_050124735.1 Desulfobacteraceae bacterium
GGTATCATATTGATGCCCGCATACCCATGTATTTTGAGACGGTTGCCAGAAACAAACCAAAGATAAAGGAGATCTGTGAAAATATCGGGATACACATGAACTGGGATTATTATACACCCTTGATCAGTTATTTCCCTTCGGTGATCTATACCGAATTGCCTGAGGACTCAGAATATGACCTGCTGGGTGTCTCCTACCGTGATCCCCTGCATACCCATCGCTTTTTCCTGGAAAACCCCATGGTAGATGAGATGAGTGCGAGCAACCCCTATACTTTCAACATAGTCATGAATGAGGAGACAGCGGAAAAGAGGAACATTCAGGATGGAGACGTCATCTGTGTGGAAAATCATTGGGGTGACAAGGTTGAGGGAAGGGTGAAATTGTCGCGTCTGATACATCCCCGAGCGTTGGCTGTGGTCGGTCTGGGCGGCTGGGCAAAAGGGAGGCCCATTGCTAAGGGAAAAGGGGTGAATTTTAATTCATTGTTAAGGGCTGATTACAAGCATATGTGTCCCGTTGTGGGGTCTCTTGAGATCGTATCGAGGATGAAGGCCTATACTGTGAAAAGGAGGACGAACCAATGAGATGGGGAATGCTTATCAATCTTGTTAAGTGTGCTGGGTGTTACAGCTGTGCGATAAAATGTAAGCAGGAGCATTTCCTGCCTCCGGGCATCATGTGGGGGAGACTGTTGGTCTCTGAAGGAGAAGGCACATATCCCCACGTTAAAAAGAACATGTATCCGGTGCTCTGTAATCACTGTAAAGATCCCGCGTGTGTGAAGGTCTGTCCCACGGGTGCCACTGAACAACGGGAAGATGGTATTGTTCAGATTGACCCAGACAAATGTATAGGCTGTAGATATTGCCTCATCTCCTGTCCTTATCAAGTGCGATCCTATATTTCTGAGGACGGGAAGGAATACTTTCCAGGCCAGGGTTTGACTGCGTATGAGAAGGTTGGGAAAAAATTGTACCCCCATCAGAAAGGTGTGGTCACAAAGTGTAATTTTTGCAAGGAGAGAATCGATGAGGGTACCAGCAAAGGACTAAAGCCTGGAGAAGATCGAGAAGCAACCCCGGCCTGTGTAAATAGTTGTCCGAACAAGGCGAGGGTTTTTGGGGATCTGGATGACCCAGATAGTGAGGTCTCCAAATTGATACGAGAGAAGCACGCGGTTTCGCTCCATCCAGAACATGGGACGGAGCCTTGTGTTTATTATGTCATAGACTAGGAGGCTAGTAAGCTAGGACGCTAGTATGCTGGAAGACCAGAAAAGCGAACGGAAAAATCGGAAGCTAGGACGTTTTAGCCTCTTCTACTTTTTGCTCTCCTGAATTTTCAGCAAATTTCCTCAACCGTTCTACGCGTTGATCCGTGCCCTCCTGGATATGGGCGAGTTGTTCTTTGTCCAGGTGGCGGTATTTACCCATTAATGAGAGATAAGCATCCACAGGCAAGGGATTGTCCACTGGATGAGTAAACTGGATCCTTCCCTCCTGAGGCGAATACTCCCATAGGGGGACCATATTGCTCTCCACGGCTTTGCGGGCAACCTCTATGAGCTTACTGGGAGGAAAGCGCCAACCCGTGGGGCAAGGGGAAAAGACGTGGATAAAGGCCATCCCTCGCTTTGCCGCCTCAATAGCCTTGTCCAGTTTTGCGTAGAAGTCTTCCATAAATGCTGTGGAGGCAGTGGCCACATACTCGCAATTATGCATGACCATAAGCAGGGGCAACGGTTTGGCATCACGTGTCTTACCTCGCAGCACGGCTCCCACGGGTGTTGTGGAGGTCCATGCGCCAAAGGGCGTTGTGCTCGATCGTTGCACGCCAGTGTTCATGTACCCCTCGTTATCCACGCAGATGTAGATCATCTGCTCTCCCCGCTCTGCTGCCCCGGACAGGGATTGAAATCCCACATCCGCAGCACCCCCATCGCCCGCAAAGGCGAGCATGGTCACATCCCTTCCGATCCGGTTGTAATAGCGTCGTGCACCTGCAAGCATGGAAGCCGTATTGGTTAGCAAGGGATGAAATACGGGCACCTTTGTGCCCGTCTTGGCGTTTACACCAACTGTGCCTACGCCAGGGATGCAACCAGGCGGCGTAGCCACCACGGTATCGGGCCCCACACGACGCAGGGTGTGACGGATAAGCAACTCGGAGTTACAGCCAAGACAGGCCGAGAGGCCAGGAACAAATAGATCCTCCAGGTCTCCCCAAGACTTGTAAAGATCTGCCCCCATCTTGAGCTCAAGGGCCCCCAATGGGCAAGCCTTAACGCAGACCGGATCTCCGCCACACATGTCACACTTCATCACCTGACTTGCCAGGGGATTGTATGTGATGCCCGCATAGGCACAGGCCATGGTGCAAAGCTGGCAATCCACACAACGATCCTCATCCCACTCCACAATCCCTGTATCCACATTCTTGCTCAAAGCCCTTGCTGGGCAGTTCGAGACACAGTGTGGATCTCCGCACTGACGGCAAAGGGCCAGGGCAAAGGTGTTGTTTTCCGCCTCAGGCGCCACCTTTATGCGCGAGTGGACCACGTCGCGTGTACCCGCTTTAATTTCTGCACATGCCTCGACACACTTGCCACACCCGTCACACTTATCTTCTCTCACTGCTATGGTACGATATGCATTCCCCAAAGTATTACACTCCTCTATGAATTATAAAGAGCAGACATCTTTCATATACTAATACAACCTCTTACCGGTCCCCGGCTAAGGGTGATCATGCCTTTTCTGAAACTGGGGACCCGTCCCGAAGGGGTGGGGACTGAGCGGAGCGAAGCGAGCGCGAAGAAATGCCTGCCGGGAGCCTCGGTATTGAAGAAAAGGCATCATCACCCGTTTCCCCATGCTTTCCTCACCTCCACAATCTTGACATCAAGATTCGACCCGTGTCCACGGGAGAAGCGACGAACTGGGCCTTTACCTCTTCCAGGTCCACCTGCCTCCCGATGAGTTGTAACATGATACCTGGGTCCATGCTGGTGTTAATCCCAGAGGCCCCTACCAGTAGGCCCTCTTTGAAAATGAGTTTCTGATATTGCAGGCTGTCGGGAAGGGAAACTTGCTCTACTTCATATCCCCCATTCCCATCAGGAACTTGGCTCATCCCCACGGAAAAGGCGTTATTCCCCATGAAGCGATAGGTATTCATGGGCAATCCTCCTGGGAACGGTCGGACTGCAGGATCCCCCACCATATCCATACCCGCAATGCGCCCTTGCTCCACAGCATTGGGAAGAATGGCATTGATACGTTTCCCGTCGCCAAAGAAGCTTTGCGCCTGGGCCACATCCCCTGCCGCCCAAATGCCCTCGGCACTCGTTCGCATTGTGTCGTCCACCAGAATCCCCTCATCCACGTCTATTCCCGATTCAGCAAGATAGTCCATATTGGACTTGACCCCGGTTGCCACCATAAGCAGATCTGCTGAGAGGTCTTCACCCGATTCAAGGGAGACAATGCAACCACCGTGCGAGCCGCCCACATGGGTCACTGCGCTTCCAGCGAGTATGTCAATGCCATTCTCCAAAAATACGCGCTGGATCAGGCCAGCAGCCTGCTCATCGAAGTAGCCGGGGAGCACTTTAGGCAGCGCCTCCACCACGGCGACCTTCCTGCCTCGCTTAGCAAGATTTTCCGCAGCGTGCATACCAATGAGCCCTGCTCCCAGCACGATAGCCGACTTCGCCTTTTGGGCCGCGCCGTGCAATCCAAGGGCGTCATCCAACGTGCGCAGCACATGGTATGGTGCATCTTCCAGCCCTGAGATGGGAGGAAGCATTGGTCTCGCCCCCGTGGCAAGAAGCAGCTTCTCATATTCGATGGTTTCTCCTGACTCAAGTTTTACGGTTCTTGTCTGTGGTTCAACACCAACCACCTTCGCGTCCCGCATGAACTCAATCCCACGACGGCTCAGCCCTTCCTCATCTCGGAGAAACGCCTCCTTACCATCCACCAAACCGGAAACCACATAGGGGAGGATGGTGGGTGAATAGGGCAGATACTTCTCCTGAGTCAACAGGGTAATGCTCTCTTCCTCATCCTGCATTCGAATGGCCTCAAGGGCTGACAGACCCGCATGACTGCTTCCCACAATGAGGTATTTAGTCTGGGACATATTTGCTCCCTTGCCTTCTAGTCATTTTCATTGAGCCAAATGGGCTCCGAGAAATCCTCACCCCGAAGCGCCTTGGCCGTGGTTTCTATGACGCGGTTGAAATGCTCTATTGTGATATCTGCTCCGGCCAGACCCCCGATAAAGCTTACAGCCGGTATCCGCTCATCCAACAAGTAGAGCGTTGAGAGGAGTTCCTGGTACATGGGACCACAGTTCCAACCAAAACTGACGGCCCGATCCACTACCCCAACCGCCTTGACCCTGGAGAGGGCCTGACGCAGAGTCTGCACTGGAAAAGGCCGGACCGTCTTGATCCTGATCAGGCCCACCTTCTCCCCTGACTCCCGGGCCAGGTCCACCGCATCCTTGCCCGCCCCGCTCATACTGCCAATGGTGACAATGGCATATGTGGCGTCCTCCAGCCGGTATTCCTCTACTAAAGGGGCATAAAGACGCCCAAAGCGTTTTCCCCACTCCTCATGAACCTCTTGGATCACTCTAAGCGCGTTCTGCATCGCCTTGCAGCTGCCTTTTCTATAGCGTACAAAGAGGGCAGGCCCAGCGCCTTCGGCACCGCCGGTGAGTGGATCCACGGACATGGGCCGCTCCGGGTCCAGGGCCACGTGCCAATTTATGTTTTTCTCGCCTAGGAAGTCGTCCACCTCTTCCTGATCGGGTAACGCCACTTTCTCAACGCCATAGGAGAGATAATTTCCGTCATGATTTACGTTCACCGGAAGCATAATGTCGCGGTGCTCAGCGACCTTGTATGCCATGACAATGGTATCCAAGACTTCCTGAGCCGTCTCACAATACATGTGGACCCAGCCCACTTCACGCACTGTCATGGCATCCTGCTGCCCACCCCACACACACTGTGGCGTAATGCCGTCCCGGGTCACGATGGACATGACAATAGGCAATCTCATGGGAGGGGTCCGAAAATAGGGCTCGAACATAAACGCCAGACCTTGACCGCAACTGGCCGTGAATGTCCGTGCCCCGGCCAGGCAGGCGCCATGAAGCACTGAGAGCACGCTGTGCTCGCCTTCCACATCCATGAGATCTGCCTGGATAATGCCATCGGCCACAAATTGCGAGATATACTCAGCCAAAGAAGACTGGGGCGTGATTGGGAAGACCGCCACCACATCGGGACGGGAGAGGGCCACACCCCAGGCTGCTGCTTCGTTTCCGTCACAAACCATGGTTTTCGACATAGGCTATTCCTCTAATTCTTCTTCCATCATTATGGCATGATGGGGACACTCATCAGCACAAATGCCGCACCCTTTACAGATCTCCAGGTTCGCCTCAAACCAAGTGGGCTTCTCCTGGATGCACTGGGTGGGACAATAGAGCCAGCATGTGGCGCATTTTACGCACTTATCTCGATCGACCACTGGGCGTTCCGCTCTCCAATCGCCTGTCTTGAGCTCAATGAGTTCTGTGGCAATAGGACAGAGATCATTGGGAATTTTGGATTCGTCGAAGGGTTTCCGCGCCTGACGTCTCATGCTCTCTCCTCTTTCGTTAAATACCGCCCCCTAGAGGGGTGGCTTGAAATTGACACCTAAAAAGGTCACTGTTATCTCTCACAGACCCGCCTGCCTCGCCTGAGCGAGAGCGATGGCGGGCAGGGCTCCCAAAGCCGCAGAGAATTTATTTAGACAGTATAGACAGGATTTCAGGGATTTAAAACCCTCGAAAAATGGGTCGGTCCAAAGCTTTCGCTCCATTGGAATATCGTCCTCGCGCATATATTCTCTGGACACGACTCCTGATCCGCAGATTACACAGATTCCACAGACGCTCTATCGGAAATGCATTAGAGATCGCTCAAAAGTGGATTGAAGAAGCTATCTCAGATAGAAACAAGCTAGCTTTTTTCAATCTGAGGAGCTTTTCAAGCGCCTTGATGTGAGTCATCAAGGCCTCCCTGCGCACTAGTGCGCGGGGAGCTTCTAAGCGATCAATTATCCTCTCTTATTCTATTCGTGCGATCCTGTAAATCCTGTCTAAGAAAATTTTTCGTGGTTTCTTTTTTTCCTGTTTTCGTGATTAATAATCCAGTCTGAAATTCTCGTACTGAAGGTCTGTGGCAAAGAATTTTTAGAGTATTCTCCGTGCCCTCTGTGCGCTCGAGAGAGCGTAGCGAACGGGCGAGAGTCAATAGGAGCGGTCTATTTACGAGCAGAGCTTAACACCACCAGCCAAGCTAATGGATTTCAAGAATCATTAATGTCGTAAACATTGGTTTCTTCAAATCCACGTTGCACGGCCTCAATGTTTTTATCCAAGGCGGCATCTCGAAAGGCCACCGTTTCCATGCCCTTGTGTAATGATTCCAGGGAGACCAGGCCGGTGGTCTTGGCAAAGGACCCCAGCATGATGGAATTGGTAATAGTGCGGCCAAAGACGTCTAGGGCGATCCCGAAGGCATCGCAGAGCCCTATTTTGGACACGGTTTCCGGCACCTGCAACTGGTCCAGGGATTTCTTTGTGGCCTGAACCCAGACACCCTTCGGACTCATGCCGGAGAAAATGTCCACAGCGCGAGGAAGGGTCGGATCGATGCATAGGATAAAATTGGGGTTGTAGATATTCGTGGTCTGACGAATGAGCTTATCGTCAACCCTGAGAAAGGCCGCTACGGGCGCCCCACGTCTTTCAAAGCCAAAGGAGGGGATAGCCTTTACAAATTCACCCTCTTCCACCAGGGCCTTGGCCAAAATCTTTGAGGCCAGGACTGCCCCCTGGCCACCTCTACCATGAATTCGGATCTCATACATCGTTGCACCTACTACACGGGCTTCTGACCGGGTTATGGTTTATTCCTGAGAACTGCTCTAAAGACCCCCACCAGGTCCAATTCCTACCATAGCACTATTATACGTGCAGCACAAATAATTCTGTGCCCACAAGCCAGAAATTCAGGTCTATTTTCACGAGACAAGCAATTCAACGACTTGCCCACTCCGTACATCCACCAGTCCGTCTTCCGAGATTCGCAAGAATGGGATAGCAGGGGTGGTTAGAGTGGCCAGCGTGAGAGCTGCATTGGGATAGGGAAAACCCAATGCCTCTGCTTTTTCTTGAATGGCATCCAGCCTCTGAGCCGTTTCCTCCATACTGAGGCTAGTCATGAGCCCGCCTATGGGTAGGGGCAGTTCGGCCTGCATTTGCCCATCGACATAAAGGACAACCCCGCCCCCCAGTTCAGATATCCGGTTTACGGCCAAAGCCATATCTCCTTCGTTTGCCCCGACCACCGTGATCCCAAAGGTCTCCCAAACGCAGCTTGTCGCCATTGCACCTGAACCAAAGCCGTGTCCCTTAACAAATCCCGTGAAAATCCTCCCATCACAAGAGATGTGTGAGACTTTCAAGAGATCATTTTCTGGATCGGCCCTGAGTTCTCCATCTTGGGGCTTCAACTCAAGTAAGGTTTCCCTGGTCACGAGTTCACTCACCTGATCCATTACCCTGACTTTAACGAAATTTTTCCCACCTGTTCGTACTGCGAAGTCAGGCGCATTCACGCTAATTCCCTCGAGACCTGTCAATGGAAGGGAGACCTCACGGGGCTTGACCGTTAACTCACCACCTTGAGCTATGATCTGACCTTTGCTTATAACGGTCTCCGCCTTAATGGTCTGGAGGTGGGGTATGATCAGAAGGTCTGCATGCTTTCCCGGAGCAATGCCACCGAGAATATTGTCCAGACCAAAGTGTTCGGCGGGATTGAGTGTGGCCATCTGAATGGAAACGATGGGATCAAAGCCTACATCGATGGCGCGCTGCACGATAGATTCCATATACCCATTCTTTATGAGATCCCTCGGATCACCCCCATCACTCACCAAGGCGAGACGCCTAAAATCAAGGGGCATGTCCTTTATTTTCGCAATCGCCTCCAGCTCTCTTCGCACGCTGCCTTCCCGGATCATCACGCACATCCCGAGCCTAAGCTTTTCCAGGACTTCTTCTGCGCTGATTGACTCGTGGCAAGAAGAGACACCCAAGTCCGCGTAGGCCGAAAGTCTCTCCCCCCGACAACCTGCCGCATGCCCTTCTACGGTCTTTTTTAGCCTTAGCGCCTCCTCTGAAAGGGCAGAAAAATTTGTATCTCCCCGTAGGACTTCCTGCCAGAACCCCTCCCCAACGCCCAGGACATCATCCCTTCTAAGGATTTCCATGAGATGATCAAGGCTGGTCGCTCTTTTTTGAGCGTCTTTGCTAAAGGTAATGGATGGAGGCACAGTAGCGAAAACCTTTACAGGCTGGTCTTGTAGATTATCAAGCCATTCTGTAAGTCCCGAATATCCTAGCGGATAAATAAGCTCCATGATTTCGGTGATGATGGTGGTCGTCCCGCTCCTCATTGCATACCGGAGGACTTCGTCGGGCCTGGCATATAGAATCATGTGGGCATGGCCATCCACAAACCCGGGTATCACAACCTTTCCGGACGCATCAATAACCTCCGTATCAGGACCGACAGTATGATCCGCATCAGGCCCAAGATAGGCGATCCAGCTCCCCTTGACGGCGACTGAATAGTCTTTCAGGAGTTCACCACTATACACATTGACCAGGTCCCCACCGGATATGACCAGATCGGCCTTTTCTTCCCCCAGGGATACCCGCTTCAGCATTTCCATATCCTTCGATTTCAGCAAATCCGCCATCTCCCTCTCTAAAAATAATTCTGTTGTCCCGTATCATATATTCCAATTTTATTCGGCCCTGCAGACCAGGTCTGGAGTCAGGTCCCGCACGCTAGTCTGCCCACATAGGGCCAGACACGTGGCGATCTCATCTCTGAGAATCTGTATTGTCCTGTCAACGCCGGCAGCCCCATCAGCAGCCAGCCCCCAGAGGGCCGTTTTACCAATGGTCACCACCTTTGCTCCCAAAGCAATGCCTTTAACAATATCGGTGCCGCGAGAGAAACCCCCGTCGATCATGATTTCTGCCCTGCCGTCCACCGCCTCAACAATCTCGGGGAGCGCATCGATGGTCCCCAAGGTGTGATCCAGCTGTCGTCCTCCGTGATTAGAGACCCAGATAATCTGTACCCCCGCCTCCACAGCGAGTCGGGCATCTTCTGCCGTCATGATGCCTTTCAAGCCAAATGGTACGGAGAGGATTTCTTGCAGCCAAGCAACGTCGTCCCAGGTCAGTTTTTCTGAATACGATTCTTCTTGAGGACGGTGATGGGGTGCCACATCCATGGCTGAACGAGGATCATAGCGTCGCATAATGTCGCGCTCCCGACGTCCATAGACCGCTAGGTCGACGGTGAGACAAACGGCATGATATCCAGAGGCTTCCACACGCCCCAAGAGGTCCTGGACCCAGGATCGTGGACCGAAATGGTACAACTGGAACAACAACGGCCCAGCGGCTTCCTTTGCCACCTCTTCCACCGACCAACCCGTGACCCCGCTGACCACTGCCAAAGTGCCACTTGGACTAGTCCCTCTTACCATTTCACAGTCGCCCTGGGGATGGAAGAGGACGAGACCTCCCATAGGCGCAAGCGCCACTGGAACGGGTAACCTTAACCCTGCAAACGTGGTGCTAAGATCCAACTGGCTCACATCAACCAACACACGTGGGCGGAGGGCCAGCCTGTCGAGAGCCCGACGGTTGCGTTGCAGGCTCTTTTCTGTCTCCGCGCCGCCCGCGCCGAAATCCCACACTTGAGGAGGGAGCGCGTTCTTGGCAGCATGTTCGATTTCAGGCAAGGTCATAAAGCGTTCTGACATGAGCAACTTCCCTTTCTTTCATCAACAGTTCTTTCCTTTGGCTTAGCGCCTTCATATGTAATATCTGAACTTATCCCAAAATTCCTTGTCCTTATCTTTCCAATCTTCGCCGAATTTGTTATCGTAATAGACCCCCCACCTGTCAAGCCAACGCCACCAAAAATGCTTTCCCTTCTCTTTGGCTTCCAATATTTCCTCAAGGAAGGTGGCGATGTTAGCCATTTCTTCTTTAGGCAAATAAGAAGCAGCGCCTTCTTTGTATGATTTCACAATGTTCTCAGGACTCAGGGCATGGGCGGTCAACATGACGGCTATCACCTCTTTCTCCCGAGCAATCTCCAATAACTCAAAACCCTCAACCCCCATGATATCCAGAATGGCCAGATCAAAATATTCGAACTCCAGAAGGTTCTTGGCCTCTTCAAAGCTGGAAGCTTTGGATACATCACACATGGAAAGCAACTCCTCTAATGTCTCCAAGACATCCGGCTCATCGTCGACGATGAGTATCTTTTTGCCTTCCAATCTATTTTTGCTTGTCATTCTAGCGTCCTCCTCTCTATGAAGGTGGTCTAAAACTATTCCGTTTTTTTTTAAGCGCTTATCAGAACATCCTCCGGCCTTCCTCGCATTGGAAGGAAACCGGGGATGTAAAGAAACCCCTTTAGGGGTATTAATAAGAAAATTAAGGCCTTTTCTCCTTGAATCAAGAAAGGATGGGACTTAGTGCTATCACACACCCATCATCATTGCAATTGTCATTTTGAAAATGTGCGCTGAGCCCTGCTGAAAATGCACAGCCACCGCATTTCAGCTTCCACTCCACATTCTCCTTGACGCAGACCTGAAGGATCTGCGATTGTCCTCCAAAGGACAGACATTAAGGACCTTGGCCTGTCTGCCCAACTGTTGAGTCAGAGAAACCTACGATCGACAAGTTCTATAGAAACTGTCGAAAAACCGACTTCTCAGAGGATGATGGAAAATGTTCGGATGCAAGGCTTCCGAAATTCCGAGGAATCACCGCCAAAGGGCGGTATCTGCGAGAGGCGTACATAGAAGTACGCTGCAGTGAAGCCCCGGGCCAAGGGGCGTGGCATCTTTGGCCAAGCCTAGCGGAACTGTGCCGTAGCGTACCACCCGCCTTCGCCAAGGCTTCGGCGCGGTCGCCTTTCGCTTCCTCCCCGCGGCTAGCCGCTGGGCATCAGCGCGAAGGCGAGTGACGAGGGATGAGGGTAACGCAGTCCTTCGACCCTGCTCAGGACCGTGAGCTTGTCGAACGGCTTGCCGAACGGCAGATGGGCGTTTTCCGACAGCCTCATAAGGAGTTTTGAACCATTCCAGCTATCCTCAAAATATTCCTGGTCTTCAGCCTGATTTTGATTCTTAACAGACTGCGTGTCCAGTTGAGCCTCTCCCTGCTCATTGGCTCCTTGCTGCTCGCCCTTTTGACGGGACTAGGATCTGGAGCGTTTATAAGGGGGGCTCTTGCTGCCATATGCAGCTTGCAGACCCTCAGTCTGGTCGCCATTATTGGGCTCCTATTGTTCATGAGCCATCTCATGGAAGGCTCTGGACATATGAAAAGGCTGGTGGACAGTTTTTCGCGTCTCTCAAAAGATGCCCGTATTGTGGGCTCCGTCATGCCCGCCCTGATCGGGTTGCTCCCTATGCCCGGAGGGGCCCTCTTTTCCGCGCCCATGGTTGAGACAACCTTTGATGAATGCTCTGTCAGCGGTGAGCGAAAGACCGTTTTGAATTATTGGTTCAGGCACATATGGGAGTATTGGTGGCCCCTTTATCCTGGCGTCGTACTTGCCATCGCCCTCCTTGGGGTGGACACCTGGCATTTTATCACTTTCATGATACCCATGACCCTGCTCTCCGCTATGGCTGGCGTTATCTTTATCCTCCTGCCCTTGGGCAGGATTGAAAGCCCTAGAGAAGGGCATCCCACTTGGTCTGAGATAAAGGGCTTTCTTTGGGAAATTATGCCCATCCTGGTGGTCATTTTGGTGATCCTCCTACTGGTTGGGCTGACGAGATTCCTTCATCTTTTTGACATACACATCAGGATATCGGGGGTGACCTCCATCTTGCCTGGTCTCGTGGCAGCGATACTATGGGTATGCCTTGTCAATCATATCTCACTCCGTCAGTTCCGCGCCGCCTTACTCGACAAGAATGTTCTGCCCTTGCTCCTTCTCATCTTCTCAATCATGATCTTCAAGACCATCATGACCGATAGCCAGGCAGTTTCCCAAGTTAGGGACGAGCTGATGGCTTACAAAATTCCCGTCTTGCTCGTTATCATGATCATGCCCTTTCTCTCCGGATTCATTACTGGTATCGCGATGGGATTTGTGGGGGCCTCTTTCCCCCTCATCATCCCTTTTTTTCACACGACCCAGGCCTTTGATTACATGGCCCTTGCTGCGCTGGCTTACACCTTCGGCTATATGGGGATGATGCTCTCACCGGTCCATCTCTGTCTACTGGTTTCAAAGGATTACTACAAGGCGAGCCTTATGAAGAGTTACCGCCTCCTTTTGCCACCGGTCATTATGGTTCTCATTGGGGTTGTGGTCCTGTTTTTCGGCATAAAAGCCCTCAACGGCTAGAACTCTTGAAGCATCATTTTTCCCTAAAGTGTTTCGAAAAGGACTGCAATGATTTCTTCAGTTCAGCCATCGTTGCTTTACTCTTGCATTGGATCAGTACCCATGCTAACAAAAGGGGACACTTCGATGGACGGCTCGTCAGGTAAGTTTTACTCTTTTGGCACACTTTACCCATCAGTTTGGCTTCCATCGAAGCTCGATACACCCTCATATTTGCATTCAGAAAAAAACAGATTGTTACTGCTCGGGGCAAAAAATAGGTTACATCTAATAACGGCAACTATTGTCATTGCGAGCGACCGAAGGGAGCGACGCAATCTCATGGTTAAACTTATTGCAGAGATTGCTTCGTCGCTAAGGCTCCTCGCAATGACAGTCCTTAT
>JASFEQ010000088.1:0-12877 GCA_050124735.1 Desulfobacteraceae bacterium
ATCGCCTACGACCAGAACCTTTTTCTTCGCCATTTCCGGGACTCCAGTGACCTTAATGCCTCTAAAAAGTATTTGTGTTCCACTAAGCATTTACCATGCCAATAGATAAAAATACTGCAATTTCAGCACATTAGAGAATTAGGTGATAAAAGGAGTTGTTTCAATGATGCAACAAAAATGCATGGAGGAAGGGAAGACCTTAATCACAATGATCAAGAATTACGAAAACTTAATGGGGATGAAACAGCATGCAACATATATTGCAACAAATGTGCAACAGGGTGGAGGCCGTAGACATGTATTGATGAGGATCAGGGAGACAGGTTGTATTTTTTCATTTTGCGCCACAGGGTCGTGCGATCTATATTGAGCTCCTTTGCCGTCTTGCCACGATGCCAATCATGTCGTTTTAGCATTCTCACAATTTGTTTCTTTTCAGTGTATTTGCCCAGGGCATCCGAATCCTCAGGAGGCTCTTCAGCTGGGCCGCCGGGGATCATACTCTTTTGGAGTGAAATGGGGAGGTGCCTGCGTTCAATGATATTTCCCTGGCAGATGATTAAAGCGTGTTCAAGAATGTTCTCCAACTCTCTGATGCTGCCGGGATAATCATAATTAAGCAGCACCTCCATGGCATCTTCCGAGATTTTGTAGACCTGAATGCCTTTCACGGCGCTGAGCCGCTTTAGGATATGGTCTATGAGAAGGGGGATGTCTCCTCTTCTCTCCTTTAAGGGGACCAATTCCAGACGGATGACATTGAGGCGATAAAAAAGGTCTTCCCGAAACCTTTTTTCATCCACCAGTTTTGTCAAGTCCTGATTGGTGGCCGCAATAATTCGCACGTCTACTTTAGTGGTTTTGCGGCTTCCCAGGGGATAAAATTCCCTGTCTTCCAGAACGCGAAGCAGCTTTGCTTGAATAGACACAGGCAGATCCCCGATCTCGTCCAAGAATATGGTGCCCTTGTCCGCTTCCTGAAATCGCCCTGGCTTGTCCCGGTCAGCCCCAGTAAATGCTCCCCTCACATATCCGAACATTTCAGATTCTAGCAAGTTGTCAGGCAGGGCCGCACAATTCACCTTGACCAAGGGCTTTTTGGCGCGTCTGCTGGCATTATGAATGACTTTGGCGAGAAGATCTTTTCCTGTACCGGTAGGACCCTCGATAAGGACCGTGGCGTCGCTGTCAGCCACCACGGGCAAGACCTCAAACATCCTTTGCATGGAAGGGCTCTTGCCGATCATGTCGTCAAAGGTGTAGCGGTTGGTGATCGCGCGGTTTAATTGATAGATGAGGGAAAGATCCTGAATGGTGGCCAGGCCACCTACCACGCGGCCCTGTTCATTTCGGAGGGCCATATAATTGGCCCGAATTGGAATGGTGTCACCCTTCTTGGTTGTCAATAGCCCCTTCCTGTTTGATCGAGGTTTTTCATCCTCAATGGATTTCTTCAGCAGAGAAAAGCCGTCCTCGGTGCCTTCTCCCAACATCATTGAACAAGGCTTTCCCAGTACTTCTTTGCGATTATAGCCGGAGATGGCTTCTGCCTGGGTATTGAAGAAGGTAATGTGTCCCCCACGGGTGACTGTAAAGACACCGATGTCCAGATTGTCCAGGATGATCTTCAACCGTCGCTCGTCGTAACGTATCCTGTTGATAAGTTCTTCAAAGGCTGAATGGTCTTGAAAAATTTCGATACACCCCAGAGGCTCGCGGTTTACATCATAAAGAGGTGTCACAATCTTCGTAATGGTACGCTTCTCATTCTGGCGATCGGTGATCTCCACATCAAAGCTCAGGGATTTCTGCTCGGCCTCTACCGCTTCGTGGTATTTGCACTCACCATGACAGAGCTCATTGCCAAAGACCTGGTAGCAATTCTTCCCAATGACATCCTCCTCATCGTATCCAGTGAGCAATTCGGCGGCCCGGTTAAAAGAGGTGATCTTGCGATGGGCATCAACGGTAAAGACCCCTACGCGTAGATCACCAAGCAAGGCCCACAATTGCTCGTAAAAGACCAGTTTATCCTTTATGAAAGTCTCTTGGGCCATCCTTACCTCTTGTCGGTCTTTATAAGCTATGGAAACCAGTGCACTCCTATTGCGTTCTTACGATAACTCTAGAAATATAGGAAGCTTACAAGTCATTGCGAGCCCTTCGAGTTCCTCAGGGTAAACTCCGCGAAGCAATCTCATTTCGTGAAAGTTCCTGTTTTTGCTAGCTTGCAAGAGATTGCCTCTCGGCCGTGAGCCCTTCGATGAACTCAGGGTTTCGAGCAGGGTCGAGAAGCTCGAGGCCGAACGGCTTCGTCGCCTGCGGGCTGCCCGCCAGCGTCCCACCTTATAGGCGGGGCTCAGGCGAGGCGGGCGGGCTCCTCGCAATGACTCTCAGGGTTTCTATATTATTAAAGTTATTTTCGGGACGCGACACTAGGCCCTATCTATTAGAAATCTAAGGGAGATATTATAGGGTGTCAAGTAATGCAATAGGTCAAGGAAGAAGGGAGGTGGGCGGCCTTGCGCAGCCCTTTTTCTCTGCGTCAGTACTGGAGAGGAACGGCAACAACGCAAAAGCGAAGCACTGGCATCATGGATATTCTATTTCAGGCAGTTTTCAATGGCCTCCAACAGTTCATCTGGTTCTGGTGGTTTTTCAATATAGGCTTGCGGTTCTGGAATCTTTTCTCCTTTATATGCATCCAGGACACTCTGAGAGTGAAGGAATGTCTTCTTGGCGAGTGCAGAAAGCATGATAACGGGTATATCCTTTAGGCCAGGCTCATTTCTTAATGCCCGGTACATGGTTATTCCGCTCTCCCTTGGCATCATAATGTCTAGTATGACTAGAGATGGGTGATGCTTACGGGCTAGCATCAACCCCTCGGTTCCATCTTGGGCGGAAAGGGGTTTAAAACCGCTTGTTTCCAGCAGTGTTGTGATAAAGGTTCTCATATCCAATTCATCATCAACGACTAGGACTCTTTTTTTCGCCATTTTTTAGCTCCTTAGATAAAATCATTTTGCTTCACTCAATGATTTTATAAAGCGCAACTTCGTTGCTTAATTCAGTATTTAATAATTGCCCTCAGTGCTTGCTCACTTTTGTCCTTCTTAGGGGGCGTAGCGCCCTTTTATAAAATCGCCGAGGGCGATTTTATAACGATTTTGTTTCATTAATACATGGCGTCCGGCAAGGTGTACTGTTTGGCCGGATTTCTGATGGCGATCACATGGCAATGGGCATATTTGGATACATTTGCCACGGTGCTCCCATGCACGATTCGGTCCTGTTCCGATTTTCCAAGGGCCCCCATCACAATCACATCGATATGATTCTTTTTGGCATATCGGATGATTTCGACGTCAGGAGATCCATTCTTGATCACATAGACGTAATCTTTAAAATCACCCAACCTCTTTTCGTATTCTTCTTTCAAGGCTGTCTCTGCGGCCTTCTCCACTTCTTCATTAAAGAAAACCTCGCCACCTGCGGACCCTTCGGGAACATGCTCGTCCACGATATGCCGACAATAGGCGTAAGATGAGTGTGGAACATGCATGATATGCAGCTTCGCATTATATCTTTTTGCCAAATCAAGGGCATGAAGAAAGGCGATATTGGCATCTTCAGAAAAATCAGTACAAAATAGAATGTTCTTATACTCTATCATGGTGGTCTCCTTTTTTGGTTTAAATCCTTGTAGACGCTGATGCTGTTAAATGAAAGTTAATATTGTCTGCCTTTATGACCGTGGCAATCATTCCTTTTCAGGGAGTCTGATGAAGAACTTCGTCCCTTTCCCCTTCTCAGATTCCACTTCAATGACGCCTTCATGTTCATCGACGATTTTCTTGGCAAGCATGAGACCCAGACCCGTACCCCTTGATCCTTTCGTGCTGAAAAAACTATGGAATATCTTGGCCCTGGTCTCTTCATCCATGCCGCAGCCATTGTCCACCACATTATACTCCACAGCCCAGCCTTCTGGTTTGCGTGATTGAAGAACAACATCCACCTTTCTGCGAGAACACCCGACTTCCGCGCAGGCATCTATGGCGTTTGTTACCAGGTTCAAAAGGCAGCGGTGAATCCCTTCGGGATCAAACCAGACCTCAGGCAGTCTCTTATCCAGGTCCATTTCCAGAGTAACCCCATACTCACGGGCACGGGGAATCATGAGGTCATAGACCTCTTTGGCGGGTTTATTGGGATCACATAGCTGGTACTCAGGTTTCCTCTCTTTGG
The DNA here is from genome assembly GCA_050124735.1 of Desulfobacteraceae bacterium. GTDB lineage: Bacteria > Desulfobacterota > DSM-4660 > Desulfatiglandales > HGW-15 > JASFEQ01. The sequence continues at coordinate 4,252 of JASFEQ010000088.1, forward strand.
CATAGTTGAGCAAGTCCATGGCCATACTCTTGATCTTATCCACATTGCCTTCAACCATTTCCCTGCCCTGCTGAAGATATCTTTTATTGTCCAGCTCGATTCCCTTCTCCAGTACAAAGATACCTCCCGTCAGACCCCCTGTAATATTCTTAATGGCGTGGGCCAACCCTGCCACGGTCTGGCCCACGGCGGCCAATCGTTCCGCCTCTATCAGTTGGTGGGTTTTTTCCTCCACAAGTTTTTCTAGGTTTTCCGTATATTCCCTGATCTGGGTCTTCAGAGAGATCCTCTCTTTGGCCCTTTTTAATGCGATTTCCAGGGCATCATCATTAATGGGCTTTGTGATGAAATCGGTGGCCTCGTGTTTTAGACTCTGGATGGCCAGTTCCATGTCACCATGTCCCGTAATCATGATCACTTCGCTATCCGGGTTCTCTTTTTTCATCCTCTGAAGCAGTTCAATACCATCCATCCCGGGCATCTTGATGTCTGTCAACACGATGGGGGGATCCTGCGCTTTGAATATGGAGAGGGCTTCTTCCCCACTTTTGGCGGTAAATACCTGGTAACCGCTATCTGATAAGGATATACCCAATACCTTACGGATACCCTCCTCATCATCAACTAAGAGAATCTTTTCTGCCATTAGGCCTCATCCGGAACAGGGAACATGATAATAAAATTAGATCCCTTGCCTTCCTGAGTTTCCACCTTAATGGTCCCGTCGTAGTCCTGCACAATCCCGTAGCTGATGGAAAGCCCCAGTCCTGTGCCCTTACCCACTTTCTTGGTGGTGAAGAAGGGTTCAAAAATTTTGTCAAGGAGGGATTGGGGAATACCGTTACCCGTGTCCCTCACTTCAATCTTGACCATCTTTCCTAGGGAACTGGTCTTTAGAGAGATCTCTTTTTCGCCTTTTTTGTGACCCACGCCATTCAATTTTTCTTCAATTGCATCCCTGGCATTGATGAGCAGGTTGATGAAGACCTGTTCCAATCGGTTGGAGTCAGCCAGAATAAGCGGGAGGTTTTCTTCATAGTCCTTTATGACTTCGATTTCTCTTAATTTCAGCTGCTGACTGAATATTTCATGGGCCCTGTCGAGTGTTTCGTTAAGCTGGACCCTTTCCTTACTCACCTCTGATTTACGACCAAATTCCCTCATATGGTTGATGATTTTCGAGGCCCGATCCACATGGCTCTCAATCTCCTCTGTCAGGGTTTCCAAGATCTCGTCTTTAATGTCCTCATTTTTCTTCACCTTCTTTGACAAGAAACTGCTGGCCGTCTTGATGACAGAGAGGGGCTGATTCAGTTCATGGGCCACACCCGTGGCCATTTCTCCAAGGGTGGTCATCTTGCTTGCCTGGATGAGTTGTTGTTCAGTCATTAATCTTTTCGTGATATCGCTTGTGGTTACAAGCAACACGTCACGGCCAAGATATTCAGAAGGGGATATGCGGATATTGACAAAGATGGTTCGGCCCGCTTTATTTATCTGTCTCACCTGGTTCAGAACATTACAGGTTTTCAATTCTGATGCCTGTTGCTCACGCGCATCCTCCTCGAAAAAACTCAAAAAGGAGGTCATCAACAACTCATCTTTGCTGTATCCATAGACAGGCGTTACACTCTCATTGCAATCCAGGATTTCCAGGCTGTTCTGGTCCAAAACAAACACAGGATTGGGTATGGAGTTAAATATGCTTCTATATTTTTCCTCTGATTTCTCGACCTCCTTTTCCAGGTGCTTCGTCTGGGTAATATCGAGGCACAACTCCATGGCCGCTGTGACTTCTCCTTTGGCGTTTTTAATGGGAGACGTCCTTACCACCCAGTAGGATTCGGTGCCGTCCTTATTGACCCCGGACTCTTCGCTTTGATGGGATTTGCCGTCTTGGAAGGTCTTAATCACCGGGCAGACGACACAAGGCTCAGATCGACCCTTATAGGCCTTGTAACAGTAGTCCCCCGGTTTGGGATCAAATTGCTGCGCAAACTCACGATTATACCTGATCAACTTGAAGTCCCTATCCTGAACAGTAATGTAACAGGGAGCGAGCTCAAAGATATTCTGATATTCTTCGCCCTGTTTGCTCAGTTCTTCCTGTTTTTCTCTTATCTCTCTACGCATCTCGTTAATGGCAGTGGCCAGTTGGCCCATCTCGTCGTCCCGGTCAATAATGTCTACTTTGTAATCATAATCCCCGTTCCCGATATGATGGGCCCCCGTGATTAATTCTTTTATGGGGCGATTTACAAATCTCAGGAGAAAGATCCCGATGATAGCGGATGCCCCGAGAAAAATGACAATAGCCAGGCCGATGATTCCCTTTGTGTACGAGGCAATCTCTTTATCTGTGTCTGCCAATGAAACCACCACATCAAGGGCCCCCAAGACCTTTTTGTCTTTGGGATGAACGTGGCAGGACCCCCTAGAGCAGGCGGGCTCATTGTAGATGGGGCTGATGATGCCTAGCAGGCGATAACCGCCGGGCGCATCAAAAATGCGGGTCCTTCCCGCCAGCTCCACCCTTTCCATGGGCGGATCCTGTTTATGGCAGATAAAGCAGGCCTCGGCCTTGATATTCGTGGTCTGGTCAACTTCTTCAGTCCTGCTGGAAAATTTGATCTGACCCTCTTTGTTATAGATACGAATATTTTCTATCTCTTTTTGCCGGCCGATGTTTGTCGTGATCTGGTTAATTTCGTCTCTGGAATTGATCATCATGGCATAGTGGGTACCCAGTTTTATGGTATTACCCAGCCTGTCAGCCTCTGCCACAATATTTTTAAGGGCTCTTTCCTCCTGATAATTAATATTAAAATAGGCCCAGGTAGATATGCTGATCAGGAGGATCAAACCGACCCAAAAGATCAGCCGGAAACTGAGCGTGTGGTGGATGTTAAGAAAACGACCCAATTTTGCCCTTCATTAAGGTTTTCTGAAGACGCTTCCGAACATATATCCCACTAACTAAGTATTTAATTTATTTAAAGATTATCAAAATTCTTCCATCGACGCAAGCCGCAATTATTCCTCTTCCTCCTTTGGAATCATCTCCTCAGGAATCTCCATAAGTTCAGAAATCGCCTCCTTGAAATGTATGGCCTTGAAGTCCAGTTCATAGGTCTTTGCCAGGTCTCTTATCTGGTCTATGCAGTTGTGGCACGGGACAAAAACGATTTTGGCACCCGTTTCTTTGATCTGATCGGCCTTGATCATGCCGCATTTTAGACGGTGTTTTTTCATCTCGCCACCCATGGGCATGGCACCGCCTCCCCCACCGCAGCAGTAGTTATAATTGCCCTGGTATTTCATGGGCCGGAAGTCCTCTGAAAGCATCTCAGCCAACCGCCGGTTTTTTTCACCAAGGCCACCGCTTCGGACCACATTACACGGATCCTGTACAGTGGTTGGCTCTTTTAACTTTTCCCTTAATTTTATCCGGCCATCCCGAATGTAATCGTGAAAAAGCTCCACAGTGTGAATGACTTCTTGTTTTGGGGTATATCCCAACCAGGTGGGCGCTTCGAACCGAAGCGCTCTATAGGCGTGGCCTCATTCAGTGACGGCGACTTTTTCCACCTCCAACTCTTCGGCCCGCTTAAAGGTGTTTTCTACGATCATCCTGGCCGTCTTTACGTCACCACAGAACATGGCCAGATTGGTACCATCCCAGCCCGATTCACTTGGAACCGTCCAGTCTTCACCCGCCACATGGAATATCTTGGCCACCTCCATGATATCCTGCGGGTAAAATTTGGGTTCCCTCGCATTGACCGTATACATGAACTTGGCGCCCTTTTTGTCGATGGGAATCTTGAGGCCAACCAACTCTTCTGCCATCTCTTCTTCGCACCATTCTATGGTTTCTACCCAGTCCTCCTTGCTAACCGCCATTTGGTTGCCGGATTCCTGATAGTTCTCCACCGCCCGAAGAAGGCCCTCTGGGGCCATGCCCTGGGAAAGGAGAAGGCCGCGCAGCATGGATATCAACAGGGCAATATCTATTCCGAACGGACAGTAAAGGGTACAGCGCCTGCACATGTTGCATTCGTGATAGACCGTGTCATAGACCTTCTGGAGGTACTCTCTGTCCACTTTGCCTTTTTTCCTGAGAATCTCTTTTATGAACCTCACTTTGTACGCGGGAATCATCTTTGGGTCCTTCCCACTGGCATTATAGTAATGGCAAGTGTTGGCACAGAGTCCGCAATGGGCGCATATGTTCAGCCACATCTTGAATCGAGCCCCGATTTTCGGTTTCAGAAAATCCACGATTTCTTCTGGATTTATCTCTTTGGTCACTTCCATTTGTTTTGCTTCTTCAGCCATAACTAAGCTCCTCAATGAGTTAGTGGTATTTGAAAAGGTTTGTCGAATCTATACGGAATACTCGCGCCTCCCAAATTCGATCCCAGTCGCCCCCCGTGAAAAGAAAAAGAGGATGAAATGTGAGAGTTTGGTGAAGGGTATCAAAATGAGTAACAGCTCTGCCGAAACCATATGCATAAGCTGCAGGTTCTCCGCAAAGAACCCGATGCCATCGAGCGTACCATGGGTGAGGAAGTAGCCTGTCATGAAGGGCAGGGCCGTAATAACGAGTATAAAATAGTCTGAAAACGTGGAGAGCAGGCGAATATCTGCAGAGAAGATCCGCCTGAGCAAAAAGAAGATGGCAATGGCGAGAAAAATGAGGGTCATCCAGTCCGCCAGACCATCGGGAATCGGCGTCCAGGACCACTCCAGACGGGATTCCTCCCAGAGCGAAATATGGCCAGACAGCCAGATGGGCACCACAATCAGGCAGATATGGAATATGTAAGCCAGTGGCCAGAAAACGGGGTTTTTTGCCACGTCCTTGTTGATAGGCAGCAACCAGCGCCCAAAGGTGGCCAAGACATATTTCCACCTAAAATGTTGGTAAATGATTTTGTCCGTCTTCCGTGAGACGGAAAAGAAGAGGGCAGCCCTGAAGAGGCTGCCGATAATGAAAGTCAAAAAGGCAATCCACAACAAAGGGCCTTCCACAAATGAATAAAAATCCATGATAACTCCACTCTCCTTCCACTAATTGATAATCATTTCATAAAACCCAACCTTGATGACCTCGCAAAAAATCAGAAATGGGACCGCAAAGTAAAAAGTTCCAAATGCAAGGCTTGCCACGATGAGAACCGCGGCTTTTGATGCTTTTGTGGAACCGGTATCTATACTGTAATCATAGGAATAATATGTATTAAAAACCTATTTAAGGACACAATAGTGAAACCTGGCTTTCCCAATAGATCTGTAACCCCTGATGTGATCTTGATATGGGCCGGACTTCTTGTGGTACAGGGTCCCTCCTCGGAAAATATCCCTCAGACGGCCTTTTTCTCGCTCTCACTAGTCCCTGAATAATAAGGCCCAAAAAAGTAAAACCAAGGATTGAAAAAGGAACTTGGTTGTACTACAAAGTGGTTAACTATCGACTGGCTGGGAATCTATTACAGGACTAATAATTACACATATATAATATAGGGAGTCAATAGGAAAATAGAAGTTCAGTTTCTCTCGGCTTTGTAAAATGAAGGATCCATTTGATCATGAGGGAGGAAGAGATGCCGCTGGCAAAGATCGGAGATATTCAAATCTATTATGAGGAATATGGTGAAGGGCAAGCCCTCATAATGATCCTCGGCATTGGTCAAGATACAGCCACGTGGGAATTCCAGATTTCGGATTTCTCAAAACATTTCAGACTCATTCTTTTGGATAACCGGGACTCGGGCAAAAGCTCGAGCTGCTCAGAAACCTACACGACAGAGACCATGGCACGGGATATCCTTGGGCTCATGGACCATCTGAGAATCGCACGGGCGCATCTCCTGGGAACTTCCATGGGAGGCATGATCGCCCAGCAGGTGGCGCTTATAGCGCCGGAGAGGGTCATCAGCCTTGTAATGGCCAGCACAACCTCCTGGGGAGAAGGCTGAATGAGGGTGCTCTACGACTCCTGGCAGGAGTACTTGCAAAGATCTAGCAGATCCGATGAGGATCCGATGGTCATGCCATGGCTCTTTTCCAAGCCCTTTCGCCAAAAACATCCTGAAAAAGTGAGGGAAATCAAGGCGCGTCTCACAGGAGGGTACCTGGCCAGGAACTCCTCGGCGTTTGAAAGGCAAATAAAGGCCAATGTCACACACGACATCAGGGGCCAGTTGAACCGAAACTCTGTGCCACTTTAATTCTGGTGGGAAAACAGGACGAACTGACGCCCCCCCGAATGGGAAAAGAGCTGGAAGCAGAAATGCCCGACGCAAGACTGATCGTCTTTGAGCAGGCAGGCCACGGCCTCTATTGGGAAGCCCCTCATCTCTTCAATCCAGCTGTCTTAGACTTCTTAAGCGACCAGAAGTGAAGCACCCCGCGGCGCATTGCTCCAGAAAGTTGGCAAGGGCTTGCGGTTAGGCCGCTGTCCTTTTCCCCCAAAGTGGGGAGAAGGAGCGGAGCGTATCCACCGCAGCAGGAAGTCTTTCCAGCACATAATCCATCTCTTCCATCGTGTTGCTGGTATCCATGGTAAACACGATAGACCCCTGTGCCACATCGGGCGCTATTTTGATAGCCACAAGGACAGGAGAGGTCTTCAGGGCCTTTGAAGCACATGCGGAGCCCGTATTGGCATATATCCCATCCTGCTCAAGCATGAGGAGTAAGGCCTCTCCCTCAATGGCCTCGATGCAAAAGCTGGCATGACCGGGCAGTCTCTTCTGGGGATGGCCTGTAGGTACGACCTGTTCAATTCGATCGCGGATGCCTTTGACAAGATGATCTCTCAGTTTTTTTACACGGTCCATGCTGGAGGGCAGTTCCTTTGAGGCGAGTTCAGAGGCCTTGCCAAGTCCCACGATGGCAGGAACGTTCTCTGTCTCTGCGACATGGGGCATCCACCGCATGCGCCCGTTAATCTGACTTTCACAATACCGTTTTCCACATCCACCAGCTCCACGTCTCCACCATCTACCTGAAGAGAGGGCCGGATGTCATTTAGCGCTTTTTCAACTTTGTCTCTCATTTTGGGCCTCCTTAAAAAAAGTTTGATTTGCTTTACGCCTTCTCCACATAAGCAACAAAGATGTCCTCTTCGTTCTTTGTGAGAGAGAGAAGCTTATTCTGGGTCTCCTTGCACCAGTGAACCACATCTTCGCCAAAACCAGAATCATCCGCCAGAACTTCCACCACTTGATTTGAGTCCAGGCCCTCGAGCTCCAACTGGAGGTGGGCGATGGGCATAGGACAAAATAGACCCACCGCATCTACGGTTGATGCCACCGCGATCTTTTGCTCATCTATCTGCACCTGTTTCATTGGCAAATCTCCAAAATCCAAGCTTCACTGGCCACGATTGCTTTCCCTGGGCATATAGAGAACATGTGACTTTCGGCTCTTCTTCTTGAACCGGGGACCATCCCATAAGCGGATTAGCCCCAACAAAAAGTCATTCTATACGCATCAGAGTAAAAGGTCTTTGACTTAAGTCAATTGGCAGATTTTTTCACCCCATCTTTCGGTTTCGACACCCGGCAAATGCCAGGGGGAGTCCCTATTTCATGAACGACGAAAGACCCAGCCTGCTGACCGCTTCAGTTGCAGGTTAGACAGCCGTACCTGATGAAAAGTTGCATGTTTGGTTCTAAGGTCTCCTCAGTTATGAGGATTGATCCTTTCCTATTAAGAAAATACCGTAAGTGGCGCGAAGGTTGGGCAGGAAAGTGACAATATTTCCATACCTGTCATGAGAATTGGTATTGATGGCCACCTCTTTCAGGATTTTGAAACCCACTTCTTTGGAAAATTTCCTAAAGTCTTTGATGGTGATGACCCGAATATTGGGGGTATCGTACCACTCGTAAGGGAGTTGTCTCGTGATGGGCGCATAGCCCGTTCTTAGAAGCTGAAGCCGGATCCCCCAATGACTGAAGTTAGGAAAGCTGACGATTCCCTTTTTCCCAATGCGCAAAAGGGACTGGATCAACTTGTCTGGTTCATAGACCTGCTGCAAGGTCTGACTCACGATGACGTAGTCAAACGTGTTGTCCGGGTAATCCAGGACTTCTTCATTGATATCGCCCTGGAGCACTGAAAGGCCTTTCTCAATACATTGGGCCACCTTGTCCTCAGCCCGTTCGATGCCTGTGCCGTTCACCTGTTTATGCGTCTTGAGGAGGTACAAAAGATCCCCTTCACCGCAGCCCAGATCGAGCACCTTGGAACCGGGCTCGATCCAGGAGGCGACGATCTGAAGATCGAAACGAATGATGCCGTTCTCAGATTTCATTGTAGACACGTTCCAAGAACCCTCTCATCAATGCCGTCAATCGCTCACTGGGCAGGAGAAAGGCATCATGACCCCACTCAGCTTCTATTTCACAAAAACTCACATCAAGTCCGTTCTTTTTCATGGCCTGGACCATGGCCTTAGACTGGTAGGTGGGGTAAAGCCAGTCGGAAGTAAAGGAGACGACCAGGAACTTGGCCAATGCCTTTGAAAAGGCCTTCACCGTTGATCCTGAGTTATGTTGCCTCGCCAAATCATAGTAGTCGGCCGCCTTGGTAATATACAGGAACGCATTGGCAT
>JASFEQ010000089.1:0-12777 GCA_050124735.1 Desulfobacteraceae bacterium
ATTGGACCTTGACCGCCCATCTCCAAACTGAAGAACCTCCACCCTTTAAGGCCAGGCTGTTCAAGTATGATAATGAAAAAGCAGACCTCAAAAACGAGGAGCAAACACAGGCCGTTGTCGCCCAGTTAAAGGATGAGACCTTCCAGGTGGAGAAGGTTGCCAGAAAGGAGAAGAAGAAGACCTGCCCCCCACCCTTCACCACCAGCCTTCTTCAGCAGGAGGCCTATAGGAAACTCCACTTCCCTGCAAAAAAGACCATGTCCATTGCCCAAAACCTGTATGAAGGGATTGAATTGGGTGAAAAAGGGCAAATAGGGCTCATTACCTATATGAGGACCGATTCCTTTCGGCTCTCCAGCGAGGCCGTTTCAGAAGCGAGGGAATTCATAAATAAGGCGTTTGGCCAGGACTACCTCCCGGAAAAACCTAACACCTTCCGTAGTCGCAAGGGGGCACAGGAAGCCCATGAAGCCATCCGGCCCACTTCTGTTACCCTCAGTCCAGAGGAGGTCGCGGTATATCTCACGAAGGACCAGCTGGCCCTCTACACCCTGATATGGAAAAGGTTCCTGGCCTGTCAGATGAACCCGGCCATTATGGAACAGACGCAAGCCGACGTCTCTTCCGGGCCCGCCCTTTTTAGGGCTACGGGTTCTGTCGTGATTTTCAAAGGCTTCACCGTGTTGTATGAGGAAAGCTTAAACGAGTCAGAGACGAGCAAAAACAAACAGGACATCCTTCCTCCCCTGAAAAAAGGGCAAGCCTTAAAGCTCATAGAACTGGACCCGGCTCAACACTTCACGCAACCACCACCTAGGTTTACTGAGGCCACACTGATCAAAGCCCTGGAAGAAAATGGCATTGGAAGGCCCTCAACCTATGCCAGCATTTTGGGCAACATCCATGAAAGGGAATACGTGAGCCTTACCAAAGGCCGTTTCAGTCCCACTGAATTGGGTTTCTTGGTTACAGACCTTTTGGTAAAGAGCTTCCCTGAGATACTGGACATCGCGTTCACGGCTCAGATGGAGAGCAATCTGGACAGAATTGAGAGAGGAGAAGTCAAGTGGACCAAGGTTCTTGATAGTTTCTACCGTTCCTTCGGAAAAGACCTGGAAATGGCAAAGAAGAAGATGAAGGGAGAGGTGATGACCGACCTTCCCTGCCCCGAGTGTCAGAAACCCCTGGCCATTAAATCGGGTAGGAACGGGCTCTTCTTGGGGTGTTCCGGATTTCCTGAGTGCAAATATACGAACAATTTCAGCCGGGATGAAAAAGGAAATATCGTGGTGGAAAGCAGCCCTGATCTCGGCAAGGAGGAGGGTACCTGTGAGGTCTGTGGCAGACCCATGGTGGTAAAGAGCGGAAAGTTCGGGACATTCCTCGCCTGTTCTGGTTATCCTGAGTGCAAACAGACTCGAGCTTGGGTCAAGGGCGAAGGGCCTGTATCAGAAGGGAAACCCACAGAGATAACCTGCAAGAAATGTGGGGGTAAAATGGTGGTCAGACAGAGCCGCACAGGTCAAAAATTCTTGGCCTGTGATAACTATCCCCGTTGCAGGCACACCGAATCCCTCAGCACCAATGTCCCATGTCCAGAGGAGGACTGCCCTGGGAAATTGGTAGAGAGGGCCTCCAAGAAGGGAAGAAGATTCTACGGTTGCGATCAATATCCTCGATGCCGCTTCGCCCTCTGGGATGAGCCAATCAACGAGACCTGTCCCGAATGTGGCACCAAAGTACTCCTTATAAAGCGTACAAAGGGTTCGGGTCCCGTGATAAAATGCCGAAAAAAGGGGTGTGGGTTTACGCGACCTCTTGACGACGCCTGAGACGGCTCACCAAGAGATGCGCCTGCCTGGTTGGTTCCGGGATTCGGTATTTTCCACAGCACTCAAGAACAATCTTCACAGATTCATCCAGGGTTATTCTATTTCCAGGCGAAATAAACAGGGGCTTCACGCCCCGCCTTGTTCTAACAACGGCTCCCACCATCTGCTCCTTGTACCAAAGGGGTGCATAACTTCCTTTTTCCTCTTTGACCTCAGAAAACTCCCCTACCAGGCGACTCTTTGCACAACCAATGGTCGCCCTGTCCACCAGGAGACCCAGATGGGAGGCGAGTCCCAATCCCCTTGGATGAGCAATACCCTGACCATCGCAAATAATCAATTCAGGGTCGGTCTTCAGTCTTTTTAGCGCCTCGAGAAGAACTGGGATCTCTCGGAAGCTCAGGAGTCCGGGTATGTAAGGAAATCTTACCTTATCCTGTATCCATTTCTCTTCAATCTTTAAGAGCTCGGGAAAACTGAAAACCACAACCCCTGCCCAAATGCGCCCTGATTTTCTTGAAAATGAGACGTCCGCTCCTGCTACACACCTAATTGGGCTGGAAAATTTTGTAAGATCCAACCGGGATCTTAGTTCCTTTTGAAGTTGGATTGCCTCTTGTGCGGAAACATCCCAAACATGAAGATGCCTGATTTGCATTAGAGTAGTCTTCCGCGGAAAGTGACTTTAATGGTGGGATGGCCAGGAAAGGCTACCAGCATGATAATAATATCTTAAGGCACAATGATGCCTCAAATTTTCCAATTATGAAAAGACCGTCTCTGAGACCTTAGAGAGTTACTCAGTCTTCTCCTCACTCTTCCTAACAGACTCTTCAAACTCCCGGAAAAACTTGTCCTTTTCTTTCCAGTCTGGACCGAATCGTTTATTAAAATAGGCCCCAAGCCGATCAAAGAACTTTACCCAAACCGCCTTATGGCCATTGGTGACCACATCTTCGAGGAAGTCCTGGAGTTCCGCCATTTTTTCTTTTGGCAGGAAAGAGACGGCCCCAAGTTTCATGGATTTCTTCAATGCATCGGGTGTCAAGGCATGGGCCGTGAGCATGACCGCCGGGAAACCCCTCGACACGGCATTTTTCAAGAGTTCGAACCCGTCAACCCCCATAATATCCAGGATGACCGCATCATAGGTATAGCTTAAAAGGTATTGAAGAGCCGTCTCATGATCTTGCGCCTTATGGACTAGGCACATATCCAGCTCCTCCTCCACTGTTTCAAGCACATCAGGTTCGTCGTCAACCACCAGGATGACCTTATCTTTCAATGGGCTCTCTTCAGTCATGGCTAATCCTCCCTCGTTTTTTCTGTGGGTTGAAATGCTTATAGCAGAGAATCTATTTCCGGTCAAAGGGAAAAAACAAGCTCTAATAGCGTAGAATATGGTTTATTTTAAGCCCGGGAAATTTGTTTTTGCCTTGAAAATATATCCGCCCTAGATGGGATAAGGGCTTGGTTTACGATCTGGAGCCTGACCCTTTTATTTTACGCACATCCTCCATAGGAATGGCCTTCGCCTTCCCATCTGTCATAAGGTATATCCTGGCCGCCTCATCGATCTCTTCGGCAATATTGACGGCTTCCTCGAAATTCTCTCCAACTGTCACGAGTCCATGATTCTGAAGGAGGAGGGCCCGGCATGTGGGATGAGAGAATTGTTCGGTAGTGGCCCTTGCAAACTCTTCTGTCCCGGGGACCCTAAAGGGGACCATCCTCAGGGGGTGGGCGAAATAGGCGAACCCTGGCGTAATGGGAGGTAATGCATCATGGCCTGGATCCATCAAGGCAGATGCTGCAATAATGAAAGCCCCATGGACATGGCAGACCACGTTGATATGGGGTCTTATGCCCAGTATCCCCATATGTACCCCCACATCCTTTGTGGGAACACCCCCCTCCAGGACCCTTCCTTTCTGATCCAAGGTGACCACCATGTCCGGGTTCAGTGCTCGCAAGGAATGGCCGGATGGTGTGATGAAAAACCTGTTTCCAATCCGTGTGGAGACATTACCCCCAACACCAGTAACCAAGTGTCTATCATACAGAAGGCGGCAGAAGAGGCAAAAATCTTCCTTTGAAATCTGATACTTAGCCATGAGCAGCCTGCTGCAGACAAAACGCTTCCACTCGACTGCCCCCGTGTCCAGTGGATGGGATTTTGGGAGCACTTTCGTCGTTGAGCAAGCCGACCCGTGCCGAAAATTCTTCATTGCGCATCATTGATAACGCCTCCTCAGGGTGCTGGCTTACACCTCTCGCGGGGAAATGAAAACACCTACGCATACGTACAACATGTGGAAAAAGATTTCAAGGGAGAGTGGCGGTTCTAAGAGATCCTACAATCGGATTGTTCACCTTCCTGGATACCCCGCAACTCACGACTACATAGATTGGACGGAGATTTTAAAAGCGCTTAATAATGGATGCGCATTGAGGATATGAAAAGCAGATGAGAGTGGAATTAAAGTGGGTGGAGACTTGGCTCTATGTCAGGGTATCGCCTTCTTGGTAGAATGAGGCATTCTCTATGGCGATAGCCGCCGGCACACTTAAGGCACTGAGGAGAGAAAGATCCTCTCTGCGAAATCCATAGGGTTTGTTCACAGAGTCCACATAGATGACGCCTCTGAGTTGTGACCTGCTAATCAAAGGGACACACATGACGGAGCGGACTTTCATAGAGTGCATGCTCGCTGAGAGATCAGCTTCATCTTCGTTAAGGGTGTCCAACATGACAACCGGTTTACCCCCCTTCACCACCCGATTCACGATGGTCCGACTAAAGGATTTAGAGGATTCCCCTTTCTCTTTCTTGAGAAGAGAAATGGGATCTGATAATTCCCCCGTCTTCTCATCAAAAAGGATAAAGACCCCCCTATCGATCCTTTTGAGGAGATCTAGGAGGTCCTGCAATATATTTTCTAAAATTTCATTGATGTTTAGCGATTGCTTTAGAATATGGGAGACTTTATAGAGTAATTCTATATTTCTTTGTGGAGTCATGGGCCTATCTTGCACGAAGACCGTGCCGTTCTCGCTCATTTCTTTAGCGAGATCAACTGAATCCAGCACAGTCGTCAGGTCCTCATCTTCGCCCAAATACGCTTCACCGACGCAGAACAAGGTCTTGCCAATGGCGACTAGAAGCCCTTGTCCTATTTCAAATGGCTTCCCCGGCTTTATCTGCTCGTCATTTACATAGGTCCCATTTTTACTTTTTAGATCCTTGATGAAATATTTATCCCCTTTCCTGACAATTTCCAAATGCCTCCGAGACACAGACTTGTCCCTTACTCGGACATTGCTCTCAGAGCCCCTGCCAACGGTCATGAGGTCGCTTTCAAGATCAAAAGACTTGCCTTTCTCTGGGCCTCCCAGAATATAGAGCTTGGCCATGATTGATTAACCTTTCTTGCTCATCTCAAGATGACAGCAATGGGTTCTAGGCAATGTCAGGTTCCCACATGCCCAAAAATCATTATAAAAACTGTTCCCTTAGGATAGTCAATCGGGGAATGCCTGATTTTCTGGTTCGAAATTCCTTATTAAACCCTGACGCGTAGGCCTAAATGAAACAGAAATAACTTGTCAGGGCACACAAGCACCCTGGGACCTGGGACCGCGCACATCCAAACCCCTACCGCCTTTACCAATGGAATCTGTAAGTATTCACTGAACGCGATTGGTGAAGTTTCATGGGGGGAAAGGTCTCAGCAGGAATGAGAACAGATGCCCCAATGTTGGGGCATGAGGGTGTATATGGACTGGGAATATAATTTAGGCCCGCCTCGATGCAGCGAGCACAAGAATTTCCGAGACGTTCACTTAAACGGTCTGCTTATTGATATCAGCCTGCTGGGGGTCTTGGACGCCAGGAACCTGAACTTCTCCTTCGTCATCTTCAACCCTGTTCTTCTGTTGAGAATCATCCTCTGGCTGGACAACGGTTCGGAAACCTCGCTCGAAGTAGTCTTCCTTCCATTCTAATTTGAAAAGTTCGCTACGTCTTCGTGGAATAAATCTGTTTAGCAAGGCGAAGAGAACAAGAGGAATGCAGGCGACTGTGACCAATAAGGTATTTGTCCACTGACAGATATTACTTATGTCAGTTAGCAAAACAAATTCTCCGACCATGAAATAACCCCCCTTCCCTATTCAAGTGACAGCAAGAAAGATACCAAAACAGGCTTTGAAACCATTTCCCTGAATCTACAAACGCTTAGCTCAAGCCAATTCAGCAATAAATCGCGTACTTGCCTTATAAGTGCACACAATGTGTTCCTTATTTCATACAGAAGAGAGAAAGGCTTTTTAAGGCATCCCGCAAAAAAAATGAACCTTGAGATTTTTTTGAAGGCGTGTTTGTGGGGGGCCCAGAGAACTCTCAGGGGTCGGCACCATTGGTATGAGGGTCCCTCGAGCGGAACTCGGGGCACTCAAGGGATTGGAAGGTCAATAAGGTGAAACCCGTATTTTTGCGAGGGGCAAGGACAAGGTTCTCAAGCGGTTTATCCAGAAGAAAACGCTGGTGCAGCACCATCTCCGTTCGAGGGTCGTAGGGCCGCCCTCATTGCTCACCTCCACCAATGAACTCGTCTTGACACCTCTGACAGAGGGCTGAGACGAAATATTCCAGTCTCGCCGATGCGTCTCTAAACTCCACGGCTTCCTCTCCGCACCAAATGCAACTCCTTGAGACCTTCGCAATGACGAAACGCTTTTCATATTCACGGTCTGACGACAAAATATCTAGCAGGCTCTCTAGTTTATCCATAAGCTTCACTCCACTCTGGCTCTGTGCAAAATTAATTGGAAATAGGTCTATTGCTCCTTAGAGCAGGGCCTCATGACTCCTGAGTAAAACAAGTCGGTTCGGTTAAGTTGTTCTGTTAGGGATTCCCGAGGTTCATTGACAGGCGTTGGATATAATTATCTTCCCACTTGAGTTTGGATGACTTGCCACGCATCCATATTAGAAGTTTGTAAGTTAATCTACTGAGGATAAAAGGAGAGCAAATCAGTATGGGTAACATGAAGCTTGCCCAGTAGCAGATATTTTTTATCTCTTCGAGCATCACGAACTCACCGGCCATAAAATCACCCCCTTGTAGGGCTTAGTGCTTCGGTTGGCCAATACGGTGAGCCATTTTCTCGACTTGATCACAAACTGATGCTCAACCGCGTTGGCTGAATAGATCGAGCTCTGAGCCCCTTGGCCTTTAGCTCACGGCCGAAAGCCCCACTGCCGAACGGTTCACCGACACGCCCCGCCGCAGCAAAGACCAACTCCTGCGTGGTAACTTTGTCTTCGTACTTATGAATCAAAGGACTTGGCCCACAGATAAGAAAACAAACCCCAGGTTAACATTGAGCAAAAAAGATACCAAAACAACTGTGGAAAGGTTTGTCTTTTATTTTCGGATGGTTATTTCAAAACGCCCGGATAACCAGTCCAAAAAGATGCACATTAAACTGTGCAAGACGCACAAATTGTTGTGCATATTTGAGTTGCCAAACATGGCATAAAGAAAGGGATTTAAAGGTGTGCAAGCGATAAAAAAGCAGGGCCATTATGAGCCTGCCTTATGGCGTTACACTTTTTTCAGGCTGGTGATCACTGATGGGCCGAAGGATCAACTATACTTCTCCTGTTGTGTAGTTCTTGATGAAGTCGTCCAGCTTGGAGATCTGATTGCGTGTGAGCTCACCAAATTGTACTCCCTGTCGTCTCGTTTTCGTTGAACTGTAAGGGAAGTACTTAGTCGTTTTAAGATCGGAAACGGTCTTAGCAGGCACCTTTTCCAAACGAAAACCACTCTCCTTCAAAAATATGTCTAGCTCAATAGACCCTTTCGGTCTATCTCCTATATCAATGTAACGAAACGCGAGCCCCCCCTTACTAATATCTATAATTTCGCCCAATCTACCACGATGAGAGCGCAGCTCTATCAAGGCGCCATCTTTGGCCCGGAATCTTGTATATTTCCTTCGCTCCCTATGTTCTTCTTTTCTCATTCTTCGCTTTTCTTCCCTGCGCACGTTTCTACGAAGCATGAACCGTGCCAAAAAAAGGAGCCTTTGATATTCAAATCCAGATTTCACACAAATATTTGGGGTTACAGGCTACATAGGTGACAGAGGAGGCATGAGAAGGGCAAGCAGCTTTTCCACTAAGCTGGAGATGTTAAGGCAGGAAAAACAGAATTGAATGTAAGATTCTTAATTTATTTGTTGAGTGACAATCCTCTAAGGTCTCTAATTTCCCTTAACAACTTGACAATAATGCCTAGCAGTTCCTCTTTTGTGAAATCGTCTCTCAGGTCAAACCAGTCTTGATTCGAAAGGGATAGGAGTTGGTTGATGAGTAATTCGTTCTTTTGCTGATCAGGCTCTTTTGCTTCGCTTAGGTGATCCTTTATTCCGAAGTATGGTGAGTTCAGGTCTAATCCCATAATTGCCCCGTTCCTTCAGTCACTTAGATACTAGTATTGTACCCTATACAATCTAAGAGTACCAATTCAAAGATGATGAAACCTGTTCAAGATTTTTTCGAGATGCTCCAGAGAGAAGATAAAAGGAAGTGGATTCTGCGCTATGGAGAAGAAGGATTAGAAGGCCTTCAAGGCCCTAGCAAAAGGCCCAAATATTTTTCTTATAAAGATTTAAAGCTCACAAAACTGAAATGATCTCTGTGAATCATACAGATAATTAAACTTCGTTTTCTTCAGCCAGCTTGCCTCTCCAAATGCTTTATAATAATTTCTAGGGTGTTTCTCTGGTCTTTGGGCAAACGGTCATATAGACTCATTCGTCTATCCTTACCATTTCTTTGCTCAATCCCGCTTTTAGCTCCCAAATTCGATTTCCTGCGGTCTTTACCTGATCTCCTATCTTTAATTGTTTTTGGGTTAAAAAAAGACATTTGTGTCCCTCCTGATTGATCCTTTATTAAACGAGTCAACTGCTCTTTGAAAATTGAATATTGGAAGAATGCCAAGTGCCTAACGTCAGATTTAGTCCTAGATTGTTCGTTTTGTGTTTCACGGGCCGCAATTCTGATTTTTTTGAAACGAGTGTATCCGTGGCGCCGTGCTCCTTTGGAGAACGAACAGAACCGATAAGAGCCAGCACTTCATCTGAACCCTCTTCCCCCAGGCAAACCACGCTCATACCAATAACGATGGAAGCCCCTACCTTTACTTCAACTTCAGTACCAGAGCGTATCTGATTGCCATTAACAAAGGTACCGTTTTTGCTTCCAAGATCCCTAACTAATAATTTATCCCCTAACTTTCGTAGCAGTAAATGCTCACGAGAAACATATTTGTCCTGGATTTGAACATCATTAATGGCAGACCGCCCGAGATAGGTGATTCCATGATTCAATTCAAAAAACCGAGGGCCATCTTTTTCGCTCATAATACAGAGTTGGCTCATACGCATTCCCCTTTTCACGACTTTGGTTCTTTATGCAAGATCATTTGAAAACGCATGTTTAAGAAGGTGTCGGTCTTCTTTGGAGAGTTTCACAAAAGAAAAGCCCATATCAGAAAACGTACCATTGGGGTCAATGCCATTCAGATTAGACCATATCAACTTCCCTTTGACCGCCAAATAGCGCCTTTTGGGAAGTCCAATGATCATCCGATAAGTTTCATTCTCATGCAATTGCTCTTTACAGTGTGTGAATATGCCATTGGCAGTGATATTCCTTGATTCTCCTGCAATTATGCTGTCATTGGTAATTATTGTAATCGGCCATTTGGCCCCGATTCTGTTCGATTTGTTTCTCTTGGGTGAAGTAGCCAAACCTTACACCTCCTTCACATGATTGGACATATCTCCCCAATTAACCCGAATGTCCATCAAAACCTTGCATAATCTTAAATGGATTTTACCTCCCATCTTCAATAAAACCAATCGGTTGAAAGTATGATTTTTCTCTAATACTTGGTAAAGGTAATTAATGCTTTATTACTAGACTTCCAGGGATAGGTACTAGAAATCCCCATTTTCTAGCTTTAAACATAAGCAATTTGCCTTCTTGGCCATCAGAACAAGTCCTGTGAGGCTATGGTTAAAGGATAAGACCCATTTTTGAGGGCAGGATGGAGTCTAATAGAGGGGTGCCTTTGTGGCAATCAAAGGAGGACTGCATATATGGAGAAATGGCATTTTCAATATGTTGCCAACGTGTCTCTATCTCTGACAAATCAAAACTAAGTACAATTCCCATTGAACAACCGAAGTCAACACAACGAGGTGGAAGACAAATAAGATTTTCCCTTGAATCTTGGTTCTGAACAAGTACAGGTCCTTAATAATCAGGATTACGATGATAGACGCACAAGTCAATAAATATTTCATCCCAAAAAACGCGAGTTCACCGTGGTTCAGGTAGTAAGCCATTATTGGGTTTAATTCAACCGCCCCTCGGCTGATTAAATCCAGGGTCAGAAAGGCATCTGTTATGCTGAGTAGAATAATGAGTAGTATTACGGCAAGCATTTTTGGAGAATGTGTTTCACAGATACCGGCTCTTTGCATTTCTACTTCCATCCGAGTATGTAAGACAATCCTGCCAGTCAGCAAAATGAATAATAACTGAGCGGCTGGTGAACTGGTTCCCGCTATCAATGTTTCAAAAAAAATAATGGCAAGATTAATACCAAATCAAGCCAGGATAGGATCTCTTGTGATTATAGTTACTTAGGCAAGCCCAACGCGTGGATCTTACAGAAAATGGGCAAGAAAGCACCCAAATATAAGTAATCAAGTTCCAAGATATGGCAAGAATTTACACACTCTCGCCTGCGTGAGCAGGAGGTCCCAGAGAAAAACCGGACGAGTCAAGTGGGAAGAAGGGCTAAAAATATTTTTTCATGGTATCGAGAATGTCCTTTGATATGGTTTCATCCCCAAATGTTCCCACACGAATTTTTATTTGGGTGACACTATCAGATTGTCTCTTGAGTTTGACCGTGACCTTCTTACCCGTCGCTCGCCTTGCG
Source organism: Desulfobacteraceae bacterium (assembly GCA_050124735.1). GTDB lineage: Bacteria > Desulfobacterota > DSM-4660 > Desulfatiglandales > HGW-15 > JASFEQ01. The sequence goes on from JASFEQ010000089.1 coordinate 10,862, forward strand.
ATCACCTCTCCATCAAATGCGTCCTTTTGCTTGCTTGTAATCGTAAACTCCAGGTCTTCCATAGCCGTCTGCGTGGCCTGATAAGCCTTATCCAAGGAGACCTTTTCAGTCGATTCCAATTCACCTTTGATATACTTATAGGTTCCGATTCCAGCAGCTGCCCCTCCAGCAACCCATGCGGCTGTACAACCCATACTTGTCAGAAAGAACACTATGATAACCGGTGTAACTATTGACTGCTTATAATTCATCCTTACCCCTCCTCTAAAATGGTCCCATATGTTTCTCATCAATCATAAACCCTATGTCTATCTTGGAACTGGGATCTCGGTTTTCAGTTCATGGAAATCTGGATTCCGGCTTATCCTATTCTTTCGCCTCAACTTGAATTACCGCTGCCTTTTTCTCCCTCAGGATTGGGCGCAGGCGCTCTTCCACTTTCCTGGCTATCCAAGCTATAGGATCGGCACCTGGGCACTTGCCCTGGAACCCAATCAAAACGCGGCCCACAATAGAATTCTGCCCTTTTCATCATCCTTTCCCATTCTTTCGGTGTGGCGGATCGAAATTGCGAATGAACATTGGGAGCCGCATGAACTGCTTCCATTCTGCCTTTAAAGAATTTATTTTCCGGCCCTGGGCCCCATATCAAACCGAGAGGCCATTCCGGTTTTGTTTCACCATACCATCTGTATGATGTTACCCTCCTTACTTTTCTCCATCCGGCACTTGGCTCTACGTTCCAAAGTCCACCACTCCTATCTGGCCGACCCTGTGGATCTACCCACTGCGTTAGCGCTATCGGCTGCCAATACCCCCATTGGCCTCCATAAGGGGAAAAGACAGCCTGATCTGCGAATGCCGCTGAGCAGAGACTTATAAACATCACGGAAAGGACCATGGGCATAAAAAAACTTCTCATCTCATCATCCCCTTTCTTTTTCTAATAGCTCACCACTAAAGAGGTCTTTATATACTCTTTAATCATTCTCAAAAAAACTATTCTCTTATGAAAAATAAAGCCCAACACGTGATCATGATGAGAACTTGGGTCCAATCCTGTCCACAAGCATAACTTTAACAAAAGCAACTAACTTTCTGTAATCATAGTATACTTTAGGTGCGTATACCGATATCTCCGTTGGCAAAGGAGCCCCATGTGGCGCTAGGACTTATTAGGCGGCAGGCCTGACCCTGGAAGGGTCACTGTAGCACGGCTGACAGCGTCTTTTCAATCAACATGACCTGGGATGGGATATGGACCCTTATGCCGGATACTCGAGACCCCCTGAAAAGCCAGCCCATCATTTTTTTCTTGACATTCTTTGTTTGTTATGTTTGTTTTGCAAGCAAAACAATCTTGGAAAGAGGGTGACTCCATGAAGTTGGTCTCAAAATCGATTCGGGTCAATCCGGCGCTTTGGAATCATGTCAGGGGAATAGCACTCCAGCGTGGGCTCACAATGCAGACTCTAGTTGACCGAATGCTCACCTGCTACTCCGTGAGGTCTGATTGGCAGGAAAGGGTTGATCAGGCGATAACGACAAGCTTGAATAAGCAAGAAAAGAAAGAAAGGGGCTAGCTGGGTGGGTGGAAATGGATGGGCGGGACTTTCTAACCAGGGTTTCGATAAAACCTCTTGATTTATGGGACTTTATCTCATTTTCAGGTCTCACCGCGGAGGATCGGTCATGAAATTCTTCTGAATAAACCAACTCCCAAGGACTTTTTGCTTTGGTGTAATTGGAACGACCTTGATTATGACGGTGAAGCGGTTCATCCAGATCCTGGGTAGATCCGATATAGTAGCTTTCGTCTTTTTGGCTCTGAATTATGTAAACAAAATAAGGCATGGGAAAGTTCTAAGGTTAGAACTCCGGCCTGTCAATAAAAAAGCCCATCTCGCTAGAGATAG
>JASFEQ010000090.1:0-12670 GCA_050124735.1 Desulfobacteraceae bacterium
AAATGAGTACAATTTTCTCAATCCCGGCTCGGCCGAATACGTGCTTTCCAGGTCACCCACGAGAAAGTTCTTGATGTTAGCGGTGGTTGAAACGAATGGGTAAACGGTAACGTCGTATTCCGGCATACCCCTTCGCAAAAAATCTGCCAGGAAGGCGGATGCTCTATAACCATAGCTCCCTGGATTAGCCGTCCCCCATCTCCATATGTATTTAGCGTCAGCAGGGCCAGGTAAAGCAAATACCGATACTAACACCAGGGTCAATCCCAAAACCAATCCCACCTTAAATTTTTTCATTTTTACCTCCTTTTACTTTATTTCTGATTACTTTATTCCTCATTTAGCATCATAGCATCCCGAACTATCTATACCCATAAGCACCACCTCCTTTGCCATTCTACTAGGCTGCTCCCAACAAATACTTTCCTTTAAATATGACCTCCTCCTTCCCTGTTGGCCGAAAATCTAAAAAAATCAAAACCTTAAAGACACGGATAAGTTGCGATTCTAGTTTCCAATTTTCAAATTGTCAATTATAAAGTCTGGATAAGAATTTCAAATAGCAAGAAAATTGAATCAGACCGAGTGATTAACAGGGTTTGGAGTCATTTATCTCAAAAGAGGACTTTGTCAAAGGTAACCCCCCTGGCGGCCATTGCATGAACAAGCGATTACGTTCATCCTGTTCCCACTTTGTTATTCCTCAAACTTCTTCCGGATTCCAATGCATTGGCCTATTGCACAGGGCAGTGCTACACGTAAAGCCTTATCCATCCTAACTAGGGCTATATCTTTTTCACCTGATAGGACCGCTTTTGCTTCTTTCATCCAGGCACCATAGATCTCGACAAAGTCACCTTCTTGGATTTCCAGTTCCTCTATGGCTTCTTTGCTCAAGGTTACAACACCTTCTTCATCCACATCTTTGCCTACTTTCACGCGAATTTCTTTTCCATATTGAGGCGCCGCATAGGTCATTCCTTCACACTCTAGACAAAATTCCTTACGCATTGGACATCTCCATTTCCACCTTGATATGCATACCCCATATTTCAGTTAACCTTCTACCCATGAGCTGCTGCCGGGATTAAAGCACGACCCCTGTGTGCTATTCTTTTAACGCGTCGCTCAGGAAATCGATAATATTTTTTACCTCGATCCCATCTCCCCCCTCCAGGGTGTCCCGGAGGTTTCTGTCACACCAGGGACAGGCCGTGATAAGCACGGAACTCCCCGTCTCTTTGGCCATATGCATACGATTCGTCCCCATCCACTGGGCAAAAGCCGTATTTGTCAGTTTTACACCTCCCCCGGCACCACAACAGACCGCATCTTCCCGGTTCTTTTTCATCTCCACAAACTCAATGCCAGGTACAAGCTGGATCAATGATCGGGGTTCCTCGTAGATACCGCTATCCCTGCCCAATCGGCACGGGTCCTGGTATGTGATTTTCAGGCCCTCCATGACATTTTCTTTCATATGCAAATCGCTCGAATGCTCGGCAAGGACCTGGCTGAGGTGCTTAAAAGCGGGCAAGTCCACCCCCTCCAGGTATCTGGGGTAGTCCTTCGTAAAAGCCCTATAGCCCTCTGCACACGGGGTGATGACCTCCTTTACGCCATGGATTCCACATAGTTCAACAAAGTCCTTGGCGTTCTTGATGAATTCCTTTTCGTTTCCAACACGCAGGAGTGGCTCTCCGCAACAAATTTCATCATGTGCGAAATAAACAGGGTCGATACCAACCTTTCTTAGAAGCCTGATGGCCGACTGCAGTGTCTCCGGAAACTCATATGAGGAGAGACACCCGGCATGAAATAGGACAGGGCCTGCAAGGGACAGGTTTAAACCTTCCGCCCATTGGTCTCTGGCTTCCGTTCTTCCAAAGGGATTCTTGTGCGCTTTGATCGTTCGCCCCACCTCTTTTGCGAAACCATCTGGTTCCTGCTCGGCAAAAAGGACTTTCATGTGCCCGATCGCCTTTTCCGGGATCTGGATCTTCTTCGGGCAAACTTCCAAGCAGGCCCCACATTGTGTGCACTTAAAGGTGCCGCTGCGGATCGCCTGCAAGACTCGGTTAGAGGTATCCATGGGGTTGAAAGCCGCCTTTGCGGTGAGTGTCTGCAGCATGGGCCCATTGAAGAGATCCCAGGCGCCTCTGATGGCAGGGCAGATGGAGATACACGCCAGGCAACCGATGCACTGGGACATCTCCCTGGACATAAGGATATCGGTTTGATGCAGTTTGACAGGCTTTTTTGATATGTCATCCTCCCTCTTGAGCCAGGGCTGTATCTTCTTAAACCGGTTCTCTGCCACGTCCCGATCGATGACAAGGTCTTTCACGATAGGAAAGTGGGGAAGGGGTTCCAAGACCATACCGTCCTTAACAGCCGTCTTACAGGCCAGTCCTGGTTGTCCATTGATCATGATGGTGCAGCTCCCACACAGGTATTCCCTGCATGAGAGACGCCATGCGATATTGGCCCGCGTTTTTTCATTAATATTATCTAGGGCCCGCCATATTCTCATCCCCTCGTAATACTCCACCGGGTATTCTTCCAGACGAGGGCTCTCATCTTTCTGGGGATCGTACCTGAATACCTTTATCTTGATCTTTTCGTTCTCGATCGTCATAGTTTCTCTCGCTGGGATGTTCTCCTCTGCATCTATCCTTCCTCTGAAGGAACGATCTTTCCACTTGTGGGAAACACGGGCATTTCCACATCTTTCGGATGGAGTCGTGTCTGAACGATGGATTCCTTTTTCAGTTTCAGGTCTCCATTCTTATCCAGGCTGTAAATGATATTGAGTGTCCATTCATCCTTTGGAAGGGGATAATCCTCTCTGAAGTGTCCGCAGCGGCTCTCCTCTCTCATAAGCGCTCCCTTGGCCATACACTCCCCTGAGGCGATCATGCTCCTCACATCCATCACCTCCATAAATTCCATGTTAAAGGACCTGCTCCGGTTGCCCACACGGGGAAGTCGGTTCTTTTTCATGTCTTCAAACACCTCAATGGCTTGCCTTAGCGATTCCTCGCTGCGCGCAATACCCACGTTTTCCCAAGTGAGGTCTTTAATCTCGTTGCGTATGCTGATGGGATTGATTCCGTTGTCTGTGCCCCACAGATCTTCCACGTAGGCAGCAGTGCGTGCTATTTCCCCTTTGAAATGGGTCATATCGATCGGTTTATGATTATCCAGAGCCGATCGGGCTGCATTCTCTCCGGCGATTTTTCCTGAAACCAACAGATCTGGAAGTGAATTGGACCCGAGGCGATTACCCCCGTGCACGCCACCCGCGCTTTCACCTGCAGCATATAACCCGTCCACCCCCGTCTTCCAATTTGTATCCACTTTGATCCCGCCATTCTGATAGTGGGATGATGGATAGACGTACATGGGTTCTTTCCTAATATCCACGCCATAATTGAGGCCCCGACCCAGCATGGCTGGCAGACGCTCTTCGATAATTTCTGCAGGTATATGCGTAACGCTTAAAAAGACAGCACCATCTTTTGTTCCGCGCCCCTCCTTGACCTCGAAGTAGATACACCTTGAGGCAAAATCCCGGCAGGCCAGTTCAAGCTGTCTGGGATTGTAACGCTCCATGAATCTTTCGCCCAGGGCGTTATAAAGCCTTCCACCTTCTCCCCGTACACCCTCGCTGATCGATTGGCCCGCAATGCTTTCTGGAAAGATATACCCTGTGGGATGGAACTGAAAAAGTTCCAGATCCACGAGCTCAGCGCCCGCTTCAAGGGCCATACGGTTTGAATCCCCCGCCTTCTGGTATGGCGCAAAACAATATTTGAATACCTGTCCGCAACCACCCGAGGCAAGGATCGTGGATTTCGCCCTGAAGATGAGAAACTGGCCTTTCTTGATGTCATAAACCAAGCAACCCACAACTTTGTTGTCTTCTTTCAAAAGGGTGATCGCCATGGAATCTTGGAGCACATTGATCTCCCTTCTGTACACCTCATAGACGAGGCCCTTCATCATCTCTCCGCCTGTGCGATCCCCACTTGTACATGTGCGGGGATAACTGTGGCCCCCAAGCTGTCTCTGATAGTAGTTCTGGTTATTGTCTCGGTCAAAGATGGCGCCATAACTCTCCAGTTCGGTAAATCTCAGAGGCGCGTTCTTGCACAAAATCTCCACCAGTTGCTGATTATTGATCATGCCCCCGCCAATACAGGTATCCTCAAAATGCACCCCCCAGGTATCCCTGGGATCTGCATTTCCGAAAGCCGCTGCATAGCCGCCAAGGGCGACAGGGGTGCATCCACTGTGCCCGTAGAGTCCTTTCACGACCATGTGCACGGCTGCACCCTCATTATCAGCCGCAATCGCACAGCGGCTCGCCGCACCGCCTCCTCCTATCACCAGAACGTCTGTTGAAATAATTTCAGAATCCCTTATCATCCTCCAACCCCCTTATCGTGGCGTCATAGAACGAGCCTATACTTTCATTCTCTATTTCGCCCCTTGGTCAAGACTTCATAACCTCACTTTGCGACTAAGCGGGCCTTTATTTCCTCGTCACTGCCGAGCTCCAGCTTTTTGAGTCTCGCATAATATGAATTCGATGTATAAAGGGTTGCCATCGGGTTATGTCCCGTAACACGATCCTTCACCGCAAATATGGTGGTCAGTGCCTCAACATATCTGAGGAACAGGGAGTCGTGTCCCACACAGAGGCCAAGCATGATATTGAAATCCGTCTTTGCGTCATTCAAAACCATGGCCTGAGCAACAGGGTTGCACATGGATTCATGATGTCCCATATTGATCTTCTCTTGATCTTTAAGGCCTATTTTCTCTTTTGGAATGCCGCCGCACTTACAGGAGACCGTTACCAGCTCAAAGCCATGCTTTTCCAATATTTCGGCTAATACTGCAGCTTCATGGGTCACGCCCCCACAAAAGGCCACACCCAACTTCTTGTAGCCCATCTTCTCAGCAAATTCTATGATCTCCACGATTCTGGGCTTTGTGGGATGCATAACATAGGGTTTGCGGTCCCTGTGGGCATAGCACTCTGCTTCCTGAATAGATGCCTGTCTGGCGAACTCCCTGATTTCTGGTCTCTCATATTCACCCAAAGCGGACTTGATAACTTCCGTCTTATTCAGGGAGGGGCAGTTTTTGGGACCCTTCCCATCAGGGTTTCGACAGATCTTGCTGACGATTTTGCATTTTGCACAGTTGATTTCCATCTAACGCCTTTCCTGTTCAATATAGTTTAGTAAATTCAAAGTCTTCGGGTATGCTCAAGTACTCATACGCCTCTTTTCTCTTGCCATCAATAATACGATCCAGTTCATCGAAATGATTTCTGCCTTCGCAATCCATATCCACCAGGAACGGGCCCAAGTCCCTCAGCTCGAGATGCCAGGCAGCTTCTATGCTACCCAATTCCTCAAACCAGGAAACGTCCTTGACCTGGATCTGGTTTGAGAACAGATTTGGCGTCACACCCAGCGGAGTGGCATGGATGCAATGATATTTTTTCATGGCAAGGGCGGTTGATTTTCCCATGGTGGTTTTACCCACAATGGCCTTCAATCCCCACTCCCGTATCGATTCCGGCCCCCATTTCTCAAAGCGAATACTCGATGTGGGCATAAAGGAGACAAGCTTCCATTCCCCGTCCTCCTCCATGACTATGGGACCGACATGAATGAGCAGGTTTTTTTTCTTCGTGGAGAATGGCAGCTTATGCCCTTCGTCGAAAACATATCTTTGTAGTCTTGAACGGCACGTCCACGCCGCCCCTGAGAAGTAAACCAAATCCCCAATGCTCAAATCCACGATCCCTTCATCGTCCAGAGGGACTTCTAGATGAAACTCAGCCATTTCTATCTCCCGTTGAACCAGTTCGGGTTGTCCAACGCCTGAATTCTGCCATCCGAATCAATCTTCGTAGTCGCACGTCTTCCAACCCAGCAATTGGCACTCATGGCCACGGCAATACCGGCGATGTGAGTGAGGGAGTATTCCACGTTGACTGCGAATACTGATGTGGTGCCTCCCGAACCCATTGGGCCTATGCCGAGTTTGTTTATGGCTGCGGTCAAATCTTCCTCAATCTTTGCTATCACAGATTCAGGGTGATGACTGCCAATGAGTCTCAGTGCGGCCGCCTCCTTGGCCAATTTCGTGGCTATATCCGACGTTCCTCCAATGCCTACCCCCAGGATTGACGGAGGGCATATGGCACCAGCCCTTGCGGCGGCGATGTACCAGTCGATGATCGATTTTTCTATCCCCATTAGGCCATCGGCAAAGGCGACCATCCTATATCTGGTCCCCCCAAAACACTCCGACCCACCACCCTTGGCCACATAGGTTATCTGTATAGAGTTGCCTGGCACGAATTTGTAGGTAAAACCGGGTATGTTCATGCCCACGTTCGTCCCCGGGTCATCACCGGTCAGGGGATGCTTCATCGTGGATCTCAAATAGCCTTCTTTTGTAGCTTTCTCAACCATCCGTTTTGCCACCTCTTCTAGAGCAAGAACACCTCCTTCAATCTTCGCCTCATTTCCTACCTTGGAAAAGAAGAGGGGCCAACCCGTATCTGGACAGAGAGGATTACGGACTTTTGCTGATTGATCCAAGCTTTGGAGGGTGCTCTCAAAGGCCTCTTTTGCTCTTTGTCTTTTCTCAGATCTTATGGCGCTTTCAAAGGCGGCATGGACATCTTTGGAGAGCTCGCATGAACTCCTCGTGACCGTCTCAAAAATAGCCGCTTCCATGATCTCTTTTGTTATCATTCATCTCACCTCTATGGACTCTAATGGGCGCTTAGGTTTTATCTGGGAAGGCGCAATGGCCAGACATTACCGCCCCGGGATCCACATGATCTCCTCGTCCGCTCCTTTCCTGAGCCTCGATTTCGCAGCAATCCCGTCCGCCTTTGCCAACATTTCCATACCCATCTTGTACATGGCCATATCTATCATTCTGCCATCCAGGACAGCCGCACCTTTGCCTTGGGCCTCTGCTTCCCTGTAAGCGTTTACCATTTTGTGACTTAGCGCTATGTCTTTCCCCGATGGGGAGAATACACGGTTTACGGTTTCCACATGATGGGGATGGGTAACCATTTTGCCTTTAAAACCGAGCAGTTTGGCCTTCTTGGCCTCTCGTTCCAATCCTTCTATATCAATGAGTAGTCCAAAATAAGGTGTATCGATGGCTGGGATTCCGATGGCACATGCGGTGGTGGCAATCGTAGATCTTGCATAAAGCAAGACGGGGAAATATTCATCCGGCGTCATTTTGGCAATGGTGAACCCTTCGCCCAACTCCCTCATGAAGTCTCCCGCCCCAAACGCCAGGGCGGCCACCCTGTCGCTTGCGGTGCCGATTTCATATGCATTGATGACGCCCTTGGGCGATTCCAGAAGCGGCAGGATGGCCGTCTTGTCTTTGATTCCTTTCTTTTCCTCTTCCTTGTCTAACAGTTCTGCCAATTGAAAGATATTTTCCCTGGATTCTGACTTGGGGAGCATAATACCATCCAGATCATCCCCAACGACGACACGCAAGTCTTCAGCCGTGACACCTGTGGAGAGAGAATTGACGCGCACCAAAACATCGACCCCTTTGGACTTGAATATGGGGATGATATCCCTCGAAAAAATTCTGCCTGTCTCTCTCTCTGCAACTGGGCAGGCGTCTTCCAGATCTATTATGACCGCATCTTGCAATTCTGTGGTCGCCTTATTCAACATCCGCCAATTATTGGCTGGTATAAAAAGCAGGGACCTCCATATTCTCATTTTATCCATTCCGTTCTCCCGCCATGTCTGTTTGCATCTCGGGTGTCATCCTCTCCTCATCGTAAGTGGAAAGGCGCTATGCTCCAAAAACCTTCTGAAGTGTGGGGCCTATCTCTTCGGGTCTGTCTAGGACGTGGGCCCCGGCTTCCCTTAAGGCCTTGACCTTTCCCTCCACAGTGCCCTGTCCCCCCTGGATGATTGCACTGGCATGTGAAAACCTCATCCCTTCTGGGAGCCCTCTGCCGGCGATATAAGCAATAAGGGGCTTGGTGTATTTCCCTTCTGTCATGAGTTCGGCCGCCTCCTCTTCCATGACCCCACCGATCTCACCATAATAAACCACACCTTCTGTTTCTTCATCTGCCTCAAATAAAGGCAATAATTCGGGAAAAGTTGTTCCCAGCACCTGTTCAGATCCCAAGTTAATGGCGGTGCTGATACCAAATCCTGATTGACAAACGTTGTAAGCGAGCGTACTCGTCTGTCCACCGCTCCTTGAAATGACACCGATTCCTCCCGGCTGAAACGCCAATGTGGCCAGTTCCTCGGGCGATCCGAAGATCCCAAGGGACCCTTTCCCCGGAGAGACGAGGCCAGCAGAGCCTGGACCAATGAGTCTTACACCCGCCCTGCGGCAGAGGGCCACGCACTCCAGAGCATCCTGAAGAGGGACGCGCTCCACCTCCATGAGGATAATCTTGAGTTCGACCCCTAGGGCCTCCACAAGGGCCTCCTTGGCACCTGGACCCGGGACCAAGATAACCGTGGAGTCAATGGGACAATGCGCTTCCCATGCCTCCTTTACCGTGTCATATACGGGTATGTCCCAAACCTTTTGTCCTCCACGCCCAGGGGTCACACCTGCGACTAGATTCGTCCCCGTGTCCAGCATGTTTCGGGCGATGAATTGCCCAAACCTTCCGGTGATCCCCTGTACCATAACCTTGGTATCTTTCTTAATCAGAATTGACAATTTTAATCCCTGTCTTTCAACGCATGCCTTTCCTGTACTCTTCAAGCCCCGGAAAGTCTATGGTAATAGCAACAGCACCCACGCCAACCGCATTACACGCATATTCCCATGAAAGAGACTCATTGGACATTTTATGCGCGGCTTCTTCTGATACAGCCAATACCGGTCGATTTCCCTCTATTCTAAGAATACCCCGATCGTACATTCTGTCCGCTTTTACACATGCAAAGCCACAAGATGGACGGGACGTGTTATTTTTTGCCGCTTCGCATTTATCATAGTCGATGGCGGTTTTCATACTCCGAGTGCTGAATTCTAATTTGTTTCCACCCCTATCCATCCGGATCTCCGGTACCTTTTTATTCACACGCTGTGCATTGAGATATTCCTTCATCAGTATTTCCACTCGCTCACCAATAAAGTCGGAATTGTAGATATGATCCCTCCCATAAAGCTCCATCCTGATGTCCAAATCCTTCAGCCCCTTTTCTATGATCTCTATAGCCTCTCTCTCCTTGTTCCCTGCCAACAAGACAACGACTGGAAATCCAGGTCTACCTCTCAGTTCCTCTCTTAATGCCTTGACTATGGCAAAGGCATGGTACCACTGCTCTTGGTTTGCTAGGCAGGCGCCGACCACAGCGTATGCTGAGAGGGGTTGCGAAAAAATGGCCTTGATCACTTTGTAGATCTTGCTGGCAGGAGGATCTCCGCTCGTGTCCGCATAGTTGGCTATCTTAATCCCGCGGCTAATCAGGGCAGCCGCCCCGAGCATAGACCCTCCACCTCCAATGCCATGGAACCCCACATAGGTTTCCTCTTCCTTAAAATCGGTGATCATCTGAGCGAAATACCCCGTTCCTCTATAGTCACCTTCCTCGATGTGGTCCCAGGCGAGTTGTTCCAGTTGTGTGGGTTCTCTTTCCATATCACGAGGGACCTTGATTCCCAATTCAGGGTGTCTAAAAACAGAATTGTCATCAATGCTCACGTGACAATCGGCAGCATAAATATGCCCCTCTTTGGTCAATACAAAAGGATTAATCTCGGCGTTTGTGGCATCGTATTCTTTGAAAAGTTTATAGAGGCCACAAATCACGGGGTTAATTTTTCCTAATCTCTCTGATTCAATGTCCACCTTCTTCAAAATCCTATCCACATCCGAAGGTGCTAATCCCACAATAGGATCTATGATATGCTTGACCACGCGTTCCGGGCTCCTTGCGGCTACGTCTTCAACCCTTGTACCCCCCTCGGTACTGAACACCAACACCGGGGCCTTTATTTTCATGGAGGCATTTACAGTGATTCCGGCATAATATTCATGCAATACATTGAGCCGCTGTTCTACTAAAACCTTCTTGACGACAAGCCCTTTTATTCTGGTGCCCAAAATATCTTTCGCCATTGCAAATGCCTCATCAGGATCGCTCGCAAATTTGATGCCTCCGGCCTTGAAGCGACCTGTGGCCCATATTTGTGCCTTGATGGCAACACGTTTCCCTATTTTCTTGGCGATCTCCCTGGCCTCATCGGGGTTTGATGCCACATCACCTTCAGGGATTTTGACACCGACCCTTTTGAGTAATTGCTTTCCCTGGTACTCAAAGATCCTGGCCACCTCTCCTCCATAATTCTTAGATGATTTTCTTGGAAATTTTACATGACTGTTGAAAGTGGATAGAACGCTACGCTAAAGATTTGGAATAGGGCCCTCAATAACCAATAGAGTGGGGAAACGAGCTCGGGGCTGTGATGTGCAGGCTCAATTTGGCATTCTGTTCTACGACTCCCTTGAGAAACAACATTTACCTCTGATACCACGCCCCTCCAGGATTGACAAAACCTGCCGTGGCTGCCTCAGGCGGCCAAATGGTCACCGGTTTTTGGTTCTGGATCTGGACTACCAAGGTGGGCAGCATGTTCTGGTTCCTATGTTTTTCGTAAGAGACGAATTTCACCGGGCCCAGGACGGTCATCATATCCGTGTCCTTCAGGGCTATGAGCAGACTTTTTGCCTCAAGAGACTTTGTCCTTTCCAGGATGTCCCTGCACACATATGCAGCGGCATAGGCCTGCGCACCATGGTAATCGGGTTCGCTTCCGTATTTTCCCTTATATTTGCTGGCGAATTTTTTTGCCCCCGCATATTTCACATGGGGTACCCAAAGCGCGGCAGAAACCGCGTTTTCAGATAACATCCCAACCCTTTGAACAAATGCAGGCATGGCAAAAGTGCCAGCATTTCCGGCCAGCAGCCTGGGCCGTATATTCAATTCTGCCAATTGCTTGACCAGGAGTATGGCATCCGCCAGACGAGCTGTCGTGAAAATCACATCCGGATTCATGGCATAGACCATGGTGAGCAATGGCTTAAAATCTGCAGCCCACGGCTCGTAAGGTTCAAATACCACCAGCTCTATAGCGTTTTCTTCACACCAACGCCTCATTGCGTCGCCCGTGGACATACCGAAGCGCGTCTTCTCAAAAAGAATGGCCATAGATCGTGGCCTGACCGCGCTCAGAAGAAATTCCTGTAGGCCTGTAGCGTACTCACTTGCAGGGGGATTGATTCTGAACGTGTACTTCCATCGTTTTTGGGTGATTTTGTCTGCAGCCGCACTTGGAGAGAGAAAAGGGATTTTGTTTTGCTCGCAGACCTTGACAATGGCAGCGGCAACAGGGCTGCTGTATCCGCCCATGATGACCGGCACCTTGTTTTTAGAAATAAGCCTTTCAACCACTTTTCTAGCGGTTTCAGCCTTTCCCACCGTATCATCAAAGAGAAATTCTAACTGGTATCTCGCATACTTTCCCCTTCTTATACCCCCAGACTTATTAATCTCTTCCAAGGCCATGAGGTAGGATTGGTGATGTATCTTCCCAAACCCGGCCTTTGGTCCTGTAAGGGGCAGAGGGACGCCCACGCTAAGACGCCTTTGCTCAGCTAAACCGACCGGCACCATGAGACAAAGGACCCATAAGCAAGTCCCCAAAATTCCTATAAAATATTTGGCTCTAAAAATAGCTTCCTCCTTCCTCTTGATAGGTGCTCAACAGAAATGATGGCCTTTTCCTCGCCTTGTGCCGCAATTCTATTTTTCCCATGCCGCTGTGTCAATGATAGAGGTAAGATTTATATACATATTTCAGCTGCAATGTGGTAATGGATGATGCGGAAATTTCTTGGAGCAAAGCAAGCGAATCAACTTCATGGAGCAAATCATGGACACCATTTCTCAGAAATTTGCTCAATTCGTCACGCACTTAACCTTTGATGATCTATCCGGGGATCAGGTCTATAAAATAAAGACCTATTTCATGGATTGGCTGGGCTCCGCCTGCGCAGGGCAGACGCAACGTCCCATAAAGATCATGCTTGAGGTGGTTCATTCCTTGGGTGGCAAACCGGAATGCACTCTGATTCCAGACAATGCCAAGACCATGAGCTTGCTGGCGGCCCTCATCAATGGGGCCTCCTCTCACATGGTTGAAATGGATGATCTGCATAGGGAGTCCGTCTTTCATCCGGCGGCTCCCATCATGCCAGCCGTATTTGCCGCTGCCGAGCGGGAAAAGGCGTCAGGGAAAGACCTGATCGCAGCCATTGCTGCGGGTTATGAGGTAGGGATTCGGGTTGCCGTGGCCGTTGGTCAGAGTCACTACCATCGCTGGCATACCACGTCCACGTGCGGCACATTCGGGGCTGCGGCTGGATCGGCCAAGATTTTGGGACTGGATGAGGACCAGGTGGTCTGGGCGCTCGGTTCTGCGGGTACCCAGGCTTCCGGCGTGTGGGAGTTTTTGGTTGAAAGCGCCATGAGCAAACAGTTGCACCCCGGGAAGTCCGCCCTCAATGGCCTGCTATCTGCCCTCTTGGCCCAAAAAGGGTTTACCGGCG
>JASFEQ010000091.1:0-12502 GCA_050124735.1 Desulfobacteraceae bacterium
GATGCGAAACCGGAATCCATTGATATAGATTTGCATAGGACCGCGGTGATTGTGGTTGATATGCAGAATGCGTTTGTGAGTAAAGGGGGGATGTTCGATACCTTTGGCTGGGACATCTCTGGCGCAAGAGGCGTCATCGACAATAATAAAAAGATTATTTATACCGCTCGAGAAGCAGGTTGTAAGATCGTATTTCTGAAAATGAGTTACGATCCTGATTACTCTAATAGTGGCGGTTCCGAATCTCCAAATTGGTATAAAGAAGTGGGCCTAGTCATGATGAGAAATAATCCCAAGTATTGGGGAAAGTTTGTTACAGAAGGCTCTTGGGACGAAGAGATTTGTAAAGAGTTAGAAATATACCCTGGAGACATCATCATCAGGAAACAACGATACAGTGGCTTCGCAGGAACAAACCTTGATGCTGTGCTAAAGACCTATAATATAAGGTATTGCATCTTCACAGGTGTTGCAACCAACGTTTGCGTAGAGTCAACACTAAGGGATGGGTATTTCTTGGATTATTGGCCAATCATCGTATCGGATGCGGTGAACAGTGTGGGTCCACCCATAACACAAGAGGCTACACTCTGGAATGTGGAGGCTCTTTTTGGCTGGGTTATCACAACGCATGGATTTCTGGAGGCCATTTCAGCACAAGAGAGTATGTGACGCTGAATTTTGGCATTTAACACAATCAGTGTTTAGAGAGTTGCACGCTGCGTTTATGGAGAAGCGCGTTTTGGAACACCCGACAGACAAGCAAGGGAATTCTTAAAGGTGATTTATGAACAGAGGAGGAAGCTTATGAAACTCGAAGATGTCAATCAACTTTTGGAACCCGGCTATTTGCCCATGGAGACAGGATATACGCGTCTCCCCAATGGGGATATGCATGTGGCCGTTCTGACCCGCATGCCCCGGTGTGAGGGCAAGATGATCGATTGGTGGTTTGGATATGCTGGGGATACAGAAAAATACAAGACGTGGCATCCCCATGACCATCTCGTTGGAGACTGGGATGAGCACTGGAAGCCGGGCCATTATATTGGTGCAAGCCATCTTGTCCATGAGTACATCGGAAAAGAGATCGTGAAATTGAGGATCACATTTCGTGAACCCTCTGACTTTTTTGATACTTCAAAATTTGCAGAAGCCAGGGTCGGCGCGGCTGTATGTGGCAACGTGGGATTGCTTGAAGAGGATGTTCAACTGGGACACCTGATTCATTTTGTCCGGGACACGGATATGGGTTGCGAAATGCGCAGCCGGTTCTGGCTGTTTGAGGGAGAGGAAGGGATGGCCAGAGATCTAATGCAGCATTGCATTGAGGAAATGGGGAATCTCGGGAATCTGCTACCTGATCTTTACGCCAAAGAGACGGCCAGGAAATAACTCTCAAGGCAAAGCCTTGAAACGGGCATGATCATTATGCGGCTTTTTCTTGAAGGGTGAACATTTCCTTAAAAGGGACGACCTCAACCAGATACCTGACAATTTTTTAAAGAAAGAATTTGAAAGGTGGTATTTAGTGTGTAAATAAGTAAACGGGATTGGGAATGAGAGGAGGAGGCAGTTTGGTTTTGTTATCGTTCAGCCTCAACATTGATGCTGCATCATCTGACCAGAAGGTCAGAGATGTAAGGGGAGAAACGGCATATTAACCAAAAACAAAATGGTAAAGGAGGGAACGAAAATGGGAAAAAGAAGTTTGCTCGTTAGAGCGGGAGTCTGTTTCATGGTAGCAGCATTTGTGCTGTGCTTTGGGAGCATTTCTCAGGCGGCACCCAAAAGCATCAAAGTAAGCAGTGTCCTTTCCCTCACCGGAAAGATGTCTGCCATGGGCATGCAGATCAAACCTTCATACGAGATCTTCGTGGATAAGGTTAACGCTGAAGGGGGGTTATATGTCAAGGAGTACGGGAAGAAGATTCCCATAGAACTTCGGGTCCTGGATGATGAGTCTGATCCACTTAAGACTCAGGCTCAACTCGAGGTGGCCAATTCCTGGGGTGCGGTGGCCAATCTAGGGGGACTCGGCTGTGGCTCATTTGAAATGGGGACACCGATTTGCATGAAGAACAAGATGACATGGATAGGCCCTGGCTGTGGCGGATGGATGCCTCATCAGCTTGGCAACAAATGGCTTTTCTCAATATTTTTCAAGACCCCTTTCTTTTCACCACTGGTTTTTGACATGGTGCTGGACCAGCCCGAACCAAGACCGAAAAAGGTGGCCATCTTCGAAATCAACCAGTTGGACGCAAGAGAGGCCGCTATGCATTGGTTACAGACAGCGCAGGTAAAGGGTTTTCCGGTCGTGTTTCATAAGAAGTATCCTGCAGGGACAAAAGATTTCAGCGCCTTAATCACGGGAGCCAAGGCCGCTGGCGCTGAAATCCTGCTGGCCTACCCCTTACCACCCATGGGACCCGCTATTGTGAAACAGATGAAGGAGCTGGATTTTAGCCCAAAACTCGTCTACTGGAGCAGGGCCCCTGAGGGGGCGAGGTTTGGTCCATCTCTGGGCAAAATGGCTGACTATGTGACCTTACCCTGCGCCTGGAGCCCCCAGCTGAAGTTCCCAGGGAATGATTATCTGAATGCCCAGTATGAGAAAAAGATGGGGAGACCCTCAGACCTGATTGTGGGCTCAGCTTATAGCGCTGGCCAGGTACTAGCTGCTGGCATTGAGAAGGCAGGCACCTTGGACAGGACCGCCATTCGGGATGCCGTAAGGGCCACCGACATGATGACAGTCTGCGGGCCTATGCGCTTCAGCGACCAGGGTTGGGCCAAAGATCGCTTGATTGTGGTTCTTCAGTGGATGGGCGGAAAGCAAAACATAGTCTATACGAATGAGCATGGCAGGAAGTATGGAGACATGGTCCCGGTCACACGATTGAAGTGGCAACCAAAGTGGTCTGAAAGATAGAAATCGATCATCGTGGAGGGGTTGCCCAAAAGATAATAGGAAATATTTTCGAGGGGCAGCCCCTCCTTTGCTGTTCTTGTATTGCAAAATGATTTATGCAGGGAGTTTCTAGGGGGCTTTCTAAGACCTCATCATTTTTGTAATTCAATGCCTTGTTGGGTGGTTTTCCATGCTCGAAGTCAATAACATCGATGTGTATCACGGAGACATCCAGGCCCTATGGAATGTTTCTCTCACGGTTGATGAAGAGGAACTGGTGTCGCTCATTGGTGCCAATGGCGCGGGAAAGAGCACTATCGTTGAAACGATATCTGGCCTGCACACGCCGGCCTCAGGAACAGTTGTTTTCAATGGCGTGCGCTTGGATAGAGAGCCGAGCCATAAGGTGGTGGAACTGGGCCTCTGTTTGATCCCTGAAGAAAAGGGTATCTTTCCCGGTATGAGCGTCCTTGAAAACTTGGAGCTAGGCGCCTTTAATGCCGAAAGCCGGAAAGTGCGAGGCCAAACCTTCCAATCGGTCTATGAGCTATTTCCTGTCCTTAAATCTCGAAGAAAGCAGGCGGCTGGAACATTGAGTGGCGGGGAACAACAGATGTTGGCCATAGGACGGGCCTTGATGGGCAAGCCAAAGTTGCTGATGTGTGATGAGCCGTCCTTGGGGTTGGCTCCATTGATTGTGAAGAGTATTTTCGAGGTCATTAAACAGATAAAAAAGTCTGGAGTGAGCTTTCTTCTCGTAGAACAAAATGTTCGGGCCGCTTTGGAACTCGCCAAAAGGGCCTACATCATTGAGAATGGCCGAGTTGCCGGACACGGTGAGGCCACTAGCTTATTGGATGATGAAAAGGTGATAGGTGCCTATCTTGGCACAAGCTGAAGTTGGAGTATGTGAGTGATGTTTGGACTTGTAGCTCAGACACTAGTTAATGGTATCAACGTGGGTGCAATGTACGGCCTGATCGCAGTGGGCCTTTCCCTGACCTTCGGCGTGATGAAAATCCTCAATGTGGCCCATGGAGAATTCTTGATGTTGGGTGGGTACATAGCCTTTTGGCTTTTCACCTTGATCGGTTTGGACCCATTGCTGTGTCTACCTTTGGTCGGGATTGCTCTATTTCTTGTTGGGGCGATCTGTTATAAGCTCCTCTTCTCTGGCCTGGTCAGGTTCCATGAAGAGGCCAAAGTAAAAAATTCCTTACTCGTGGCATTTGGGCTATTCCTCATATTTCCCCAGATAGCCAGAGTGCTCTGGACCTCCGATGAGAGGGCCATAACGCCTGCTTATAGCGGTGAGTCGTTCGCAATTCTGGGAATAAGGGTCGGTTATGTTCCCTTGGCAGGCCTGTTGGTGGCGGTAGTAATCATTTTCGGACTGCACCTTTTGCTCACCAAGACCTATTTTGGAAAATCCGTCAGGGGAACGACCGAAAACTGGAAGGCTGCGAAGCTGATGGGTATCAACGTGGAACGGACCTATTTGATCACTTTTGCCCTGGGGGCCGCTTTGGCTGGTATGGCGGGAATCTTGGTTGGCATGATGCAAACAGTCACTCCGGATATTGGTATGCCCTGGACACTAAACGCCCTCATCGTTTTGGTGTTGGCGGGAATAGGGAGCGTCGGTGGGGCATTCTTTGCGGGCCTGATTCTGGGGATAGTTGAAGCGGTCAGCGCCATCTTCATGGGCCCGTACACGGTGGTCCTTGGTCTGGTCATATTTTTATTGATTTTGATGTTCAGGCCGCAAGGACTGTTCGGAAAAGCATAGGGGTGTCCAAATTGGCGATCGACTTGAAGAAATTGGTAATAATCACTGGCATAATCATTCTTCTAATAGTTGTGCCTCTGATAACCACGCGAACCGATCTCTTGACCTGGTTCTTTTTGACTTTGCTCTATATTACGTTATCTCAGAGCTGGAATGTCATTGGCGGATATGCTGGGCAGGTGAATCTTGGCCACGCTGCCTTTTTTGGGATAGGTGCCCTGATCGCTCGTTACATCTGGCTACATTTTGGGCTGCCCCTTCCCTTCGCCCTCTTGGGAGGGGCATTGGCGGCAACAATCTTTGCCATGATTATAGGATTTCCTGCCTTCAGGCTGAAGGGTATATATTTTGTTATAGGAACACTGGTCCTAGCGGAGATACTGAGATTGGTCTTTTACACCATTCTCCCTGAGGCCGATGTGATGCCCATGAAACTCTTGAGCGCCTACAGCCTCATTCCCCGATACTATCTCAGTTTGGTCTTTGCGGTGCTGTCAGTGGCCGCGGTTTATTGGATAAGCCGCTCAAGACTTGGAATGGGCCTGTTGGCTGTTCGTGAAGACGAAGAAGCGGCGGAGGCTTCTGGTGTTAATACCCAAAAACATAAACTCTTGGCCCTGTTGATCAGCACTTTCATGGCCGGCTTGACTGGGGGTATCTACGCCTATTATGGCGCAGCCTTCAGAGCGGGCGGACTGTTCGAACCCGTTTGGACCTTTGATGCGGTGATTATCGTCTTCGTCGGCGGTGTGGGTACTATTATAGGCCCGATTATCGGGTCCGTCTTTTTTGTTTTACTTAAACAATTTCTCTCTCTGTATTTGCCAGGAGGAATGCACGTTGCAGTGTTTGGCGTCCTATTTATTATAGTGGTCCTATTTTTGCCAGAAGGATTGGTTGAGTTGATAACAAAAGTTCGCCACCGGTTTTTAAGAGGGGGCAGTCAAAATGTTTCTTGAGGTAAACAACTTAACAAAATCTTTCGGAGGTCTGGTCGCTATCAGCGATCTTGATATTGCCGTTGATGAAGGCGAGATCATCGGCCTCATTGGTCCCAATGGCTCAGGCAAGACGACACTCTTTAATTTGATAAGTGGTGTTCTTAAACCAGAAAGAGGAGAGATCAACTTTAGAGGAAAGTATATAACGGGTCTTAAGCCTCATAAGGTATGTCAGAATGGTATAGCCAGGACTTTCCAGTTAACCAAGCCCTTTACGCAGATGACGGCCTTACAGAATGTGATGATTGGTCGGCTTTATGGCAGTGATCCGGTCCTGAGTATGAACGAGGCTAAGGGGGAATGTGAGGGGATTCTGGAGTTCATCGGTTTGGGTGGAAAGAGCTTGACGAGGGCCGCAACCCTTGGAGTCGTGGATCGCAAGAGGTTGGAGATTGCCAGGGCGCTGGCGACCAAGCCCAAGCTCTTACTGTTCGATGAGGTGATGAGCGGTTTAACGCCAACAGAGATGGAGGAAGCCTTGCGTCTGCTAAAGGAAATAGGTGATTCCGGGATTACCCTGATCGTGGTAGAGCACGTGATGAAAGCCATATTAAATCTCTCAACGAAATTGGTCGTTCTCAATTATGGAAAGAAGATTGCGGAAGGAGAGCCACAAGAGGTTGTTAAGGATAGGAAGGTTATTGAGGCTTATCTTGGGGAGTAAGCGCTTCATGCAAGCCTTGATTAAGGCATTAGCGCATGAAGCCTTTATTTGTTTTACTCTGCAAGACCTGGTGTTCTGGGCCAGGATTCCTTACAGTCAAGAACTTAGGCCACAATTAATCAAGGAGGATTTCCATGGCTTCCGAGAAGAATAGGGTAGATAAAGGGTTATTTGCCCAGACACAGAAAGGAGTTGCTGAAGCAGAGGAGGAAACAGAGGGATACACTTTTTGTGATGGCTGCAATGAGGTCCCAACTTGCGGGATCAAGTTCTTTAGAAGGGGTGATGTGGTGACCCGTATTGAACCATGGCCCGGGTTTCCCGCATCTCCTCTCTGTTCAAAGGCCTATGCGACCCTCCAGCGGCTTTATCATCCGGACCGTCTAACATATCCCATGAAGCGAACCAACCCGAAGGGATCACCTGATCCCGGTTACGTTCGAATTTCCTGGGACGAGGCCTATGACATGATTGTGGGTCATCTGAATCGAATAAAGGAAGAGTACGGGCCCCATGCCGTTTTCTTCTATGTGGGTGACCCTAAGGAGCCAAGGGCCCCTGTCCAACGCCTAGCAGCCACCTACGGTTCTGTCAATTACGGGTGTGAGAGTTCCACGGCCTGCCGAAGAGCTGCCCAGTTGGCCGAGTTGCTTACCTATGGGTTTCCCACTATGGGAGGCCTTCCCACCGAGGAAACAAAATCAATGCTCATCTGGGGAACCAATCCCGCCTATTCCGGTCAACCCTTCCTGTGCCATGCCCAGCTTGCGGATGCCAAAGAACGGGGTGTGAAATTTATTGTGGTGGATCCCAGAATTAGCCCAACTGCTGGGACCTTGGCTGACATCCATTTGCAGCCCCGCCCGGCCACAACGGCAGCACTTGCGGCGGGCATGATGCACGTCATTTTCGAGGAAGGTCTCGAGGATAAGGAATTCTGTGACAAATGGATCCATGGAATCGATGAACTTAGAGATTATGTGAAGGGCTTTACGCCAGAAAAAGCAGAAGAAATGACCTGGGTTCCTGCCAAAAGAATTAGGGATGCGGCCCGCCTCTATGCCACACATCGGCCCGGAGCGTTCTTGACCGGCGCCCAGGCCACCACCCATGATTTGAACGCCACAAACAACCATCGGGCCATATTACTGGTCCCCGCTATCTGCGGGTACATTGATATCCCGGGAGGCGTTCCAAAACCTACCGATCCCTTGGTGGAAATGGACGCGCCAAATTGGGCTGATGGCCCACCAAAGTTTTGCCTGCGTGAAAAACTGCTGGAGATGACGGAAAACCGATTGGACTTGGAAGCCTTTCCCGCCTGGGCAGAGAAACTCTTTGAGATTCAAACGAATTATCTTGTTGAGTGGATAAAGGAGGGAAAGGTTAAGGCCTTTCTCGGTTGGGGTTTTAACACCATGATCTGGCCACAGACACACGAATATCAGCAGGCTATTGAAAGCCTCGAGTTCGCCATGGCCGTGGATTACTTCTACCGTCCACAGACCCATAATTATGTGGATCTCGTGCTGCCTGCAGCCATGAACTATGAGAGATTGGCCCCTTTTGCCTTTTTCGGACGACAGGTATTTGGACGGACACCCGTCAAACCATTAGGAGAGTGCAAAGAAGACTGGCAAATCGCCTTGGAGATAGGCGTCCGTTTAGGACATGCAGACACTTTTTTCAACGGGGACGTGGAGGCGGCCTGCAACGACATCCTGGGGCTGTGGAACTTCAGCTATGAGGATTTGAGAAAGAATCAGGTAGAAGGAGTCAATGTCCCGGGCTCAGGCCGAGAATTGTATAAGAAGTATGAAACAGGAGATATGAGGCCGGACAAAAAGCCGGGTTTCAATACGCCGTCGGGCAAACTCGAGGCCGTCTCAGTGGCACTGGAAAAACATGGCTATCCAGGTCTGCCCGAATATAGAGAACCCATGGAGACAACCTCCGAATATCCCCTGATTTTGATTTCCGGTTCCAGGGTTCCCTATATTACCCACAGTAAATGGCGAGAAGATTCACCGTGGTTGTTGGAACTTCAGAGAGATCCGCTCCTGACCATCAACCCTAAAGATGCGGCCAATAGAGATATTCACAGGGGAGACGAGGTGTTTCTCAAGACTGCCTATGGCCAGATGCGTGTGAAAGCGAAACCCACCATTATGGTTCCTCCCGGTGTCCTGGGCATCATGCATGGATGGGCCAAGGCAAATGTCAATGAATTGATACCGAGACAATTCGATCCCATCTCCGGATTTCCTCCTTATAAAGAGGTGGTCTGTGAGGTGGTCAAGGCATGAAGTGTATTGGGGAAACCCTATCGTTGCATAAGAAACATGGCAAGGGATGGTTAAAAAAAGAATAACAAGGTTTCCAGTTTCATCAATGCTCATTTTTTTGGAGTCAACAAATCGTGAGACCCAAAAAGCTTGGAAAAATTGCCATGTTTTTTACCCTTCTGGAAAGCCGAGGATACTGCATCTCCTTTGTTGTCAAGGGTTCGCGGTAGCTTACTACAGCTTCACCCTTGACGCCGTGGATCTGCACTATCCTCGACTTTTGCAACGTTAGGGTAAAATGAGGAGGAGGTTGAATCATGGCGAGATACGGAATACTCCTTGATCTGAATCGGTGCACAGGTTGCATGACATGTGTCATAGCGTGCAAACAGGAAAACCTTACCAGACCGGGCGTGTGGTGGAACAGGGTCTTGGAACTGGAAAGTGAGTCACTCGACCGTATCATATACTTCCGGTACGCCTGTATGCATTGCGACAATCCGCCTTGTGTTGAAGCTTGCCCGGAACATGCGATCTACAAACGTCCGGATGGAATTGTCCTTATTGCTCAGAAAAAATGTCAGGGGCATGGTGAGTGCATGAAGGCCTGTCCCTACGGCGTCATTGATGTAAATCCAGAACAGGATTATTTTCCCGGGCAAAACCTACCCTTCCAAGGGATTGAAGAAGCTCATCGGATGCATCCGCCCGGGAAGGCTTCCACGTGTACCTTATGCGTACACCGAATCGAACAGGGGAAAGAACCTGCATGTGTTGCAGAATGTCCGTCAAAGGTCATGGTTTTCGGGGACCTGGATGATCCTGGCAGTCCTATTCGGGAGAAACTGAGGAAGTCTGAACAATTGCTTGCATCCCAGGGGACCCATCCAAAAGTTTCCTATATTTTCCCAAAGAACACGTCGAAAAAGGTGGAACAGAGGGTCATGGAAAATCCGAGAATGGAGAGACCGTGAGAAAATAGAAACGGTTGAGTGAAGGGAAAAAAGCATAGAAAGGACGAACAGCATCATGAGCATCAACACGTACTTTGACGCAAATCGGATACCCACAGGCAAAGTACCGGTGCAAGAGAGTGACGTGGAAATCCGGCAGACCATTTGCGCCATCTGCAACCCGTTTTCCCACTGCGGTATAGACGCTTACGTCAAAGATGGGGTCATTATAAAAGTAGAAGGGACCAAGAGTAACCCTCACAGTGAAGGGGTCCTCTGTGCCAAAGGGGCGGCTAGCCGGGAGTATATCTATCACAAAGAGCGGTTGCGCACCCCGCTTCTGAGAAAAGGAGAGAAGGGGTCCGGTGATTTCGAGCCCATATCCTGGGATGAAGCTTTGGACAGGATCGAGGACCGTCTGCAAAAAATCAAGGAGGAGTCCGGCCCTGAATCGGTGGCTTTCTATGTGGGCTACACAAAATGGATGAGGCCGTTTGTGAAACGACTGGCCCACAGCTTCGGCTCTCCCAACTATTGCACAGAGTCCAGTACTTGCTTCACTGCGACCAAGGTGGCCAATCTACTAAATTACGGGTATTTCGGTCCACCTGATCTAGCTAAATCAAAATGTCTGCTCGTCTGGAGCAAAAATCCCTTCTACTCAGACCCTTCCACGGTCAGGAGGCTCTTGGATGCCAGAGAGAGGGGACTAAAAATCATCGAAGTGGGTCCACTGATTACGCCCATGACGGCCCACGCAGATATTCATCTCAGGATTCGTCCCGGGACTTCCGGGGCCCTTGCTCATGCCATGGCCCATGTCATCATTGAAGAAGAGCTGATGGATATGGAATTCGTGGAGACCTGGACGCGAGGCTTCGAGGAATACAGGGCATATGTGGAAGGATTTTCTCCCTCTGCGACTGAAGAAATTACAGGGGTCCCGGCAGAGTTGATCAAGCAGGCGGCACGGCTTTACGCCACCACCAAACCGGCAGCCCTTATGGTGAGCGCGAGTCCCACGGTGCACCATACCAATGGCCTCCAGAACCATCGTGCGCTGATCGCCCTGATTGGACTTACCGGCAATTTTGATCAGGAAGGGGGTAATCATGCCTCTCCACCCGGTTGGCTTTATGTGGACAACGGCTTAGTCACCCGTCAGGCCGAGTATGAACAATCACGTCCTTGGTCAGAGATGGCCCGTCGGATGGCGGAAAAGAAATACCCCGTTTGGAGTCGATTTATTGCTGAGGCCCAGGCCATGGAACTCCCGTTTCAGATACAGAATCCGGATCCCTACCCCATTCGGGCTGTGGTGGCTTTTGGGATGAATTACAGGATGTGGCCAGGCTCTGATTTCATGTATGAAAGTCTGAAAAAACTGGATTTCATGGTGCACGCGGAACTTTTCATGACTGACACCTGCAGACTGGCCGATATTGTCCTTCCGGCTTGTACGTCCTTTGAGAGAAGCGAACTCAAATTCTATGCTGAGGACTATGTCATCTGGACAACGCCGGTGATCGAGCCCCTCTGGGAATCCCGTTCCGATGCAGACATCCTTTTTGATCTGGCGAAGCGGATAGCCCCTGAGGACGACCTCATGCAGAAAGGGTATGAGACTAACGTGGACTGGATCTTGGAACCCACGGGCCTCGAAGTAAAAGAGTTGAAGAAATACCCGGCCGGCTACACTGTAAAAAACATAAAGAAGCCGCCCTACCGAAAGTATGAGCAGTCAGGATTTCCCACCCCCTCAGGAAAGATGGAATTCGCATCGACCATCATGGAAGAGGCAAACTATGATCCGCTTCCCACATTTCAGGAACCAAGAATAAGTCCCCGGTCAACACCGGAAGTGGCAAAGAAGTTCCCACTGATTCTTACCACCGGGGCACGGCTTCCTATGTACATTCATTCAAGGACCTTTCGGTTGTCCTGGACAAGAGCACTTCGTCCTGATCCCATGCTGGACATCAATCCGAAAGATGCAGATGAGCGGGGAATATCCCAAGGGGATTGGGTCACCCTGTCCACGCCAAGGAACTCTATCAAGGTAAAAGCCAACTTGACAGAGGTCGTACCACCCGGCGTGATCAATATTTTTCACGGCTATAGAGAGCCTGAAATCAATATCCTCGTTGAGCCGGATTACCTGGATCCTGTATCCGGTTTTCCGGGATTCAAATCCCTTTTATGTGAGGTGAAAAAAATCTAAATAGAAAAGAGGTTGGGATGATACAACTCGGTTTTTCTTTTGACATCTCTCGGTGTAGCGGGTGCATGGCCTGTGTTGTGGCCTGCATGGACCAGAACAATCTACCCGGCAATGGCGTTGCTTACAGACATGTGACCCAGTTGGAGAAGGGAGAATATCCCTCTGCAAGCATCTCTTTTGTCTCCCTTTCTTGTCAGAACTGTACCGATGCCCCTTGTAGCGTGGTCTGCCCCAGGAATGCAATACTCAGAAATCCACGGAATGAAATTGTTGATGTGTACAAAGATGCCTGCATAGGATGCCATAGCTGCGCCATGGTCTGTCCATTCGGGGCACCCCAATTTCCTTCAGAAGGAAAGATGAGCAAGTGCGACTTATGCATTGACAGGGTGGAGCATGGCATGGAACCAGCCTGCGTGCATACCTGTACGACCCGGGCGCTGGGCTTTGGGTCTATGAAAGAGCTTG
Organism: Desulfobacteraceae bacterium; assembly: GCA_050124735.1. GTDB lineage: Bacteria > Desulfobacterota > DSM-4660 > Desulfatiglandales > HGW-15 > JASFEQ01. The sequence goes on from JASFEQ010000091.1 coordinate 12,296, forward strand.
CCAAGAAAAAGGCTGCGAAGGCCTCTGTAAAGATTTTAGACTCCCTTTTAACTGTCAGTCCTTAAACAACAAAATCCCTTGCGCGGGATTTTATGAAGCGCCTCCCGAATGCTATCGGGAGGCTTAGAGGCCCCCATGGCCAAAGCCTGACAGTTTTTCAAAGACGTAAATTGATAGGATGGAACAAATGGGATGTGCTGAACAGAT